>NZ_CANG01000926.1:0-9631 GCF_000309315.1 Sedimentibacter sp. B4 | reverse complement strand
ATTTTTTCTACAGAAAAAAATGAAATTAAATGGAATTTTACAAAATTCCTTATAGACAGAAATGGAAATGTTGCAGCTAGATTTGCGCCAACTGTTACACCTGAAGAGCTAGAAGAACATGTTGTAAAGCTTATATAAATAAATATTTTCATAAACAGTGCCGGAATATTCCGGCACTGTCTTACTGATTATCTTTTTCAAGTATGATGTTTATTACATTTACATTAACCGCAGATACAGTTAGGTCTGTCATTGATTCAATTTCATTTTTTACAGATGCTTGTACTTCTTTTGAAATTTCGGCAATGTTTAGGCCATATTCAACGTTTATATTAATGTCCAATGTAACCGTGTCATTGATCATTTCAACCTTAATTCCTTTTTTTATTGAATTTTTGGAAAAAGATTACCTAAACCTTCTGTTTGAGCTGAATAAACTCCTTTCACATTGCTTGTTGCTATTCCGGCCATAGCTATAACAACATCATCTGATATTTTTATTTCACCGATTTCAATGATATCATTTTGTTCTGACATATGAATTCCTCCTAATGAGTCATTTATTTTTTATATACCCTTATTTTTTGACATTAAGCATTAAGTTTGATATATTTAAATTTTGCAATATAACATTATGTTTAAAATATAAAGTTCAAGGTATAAGAAATAAAAAAATATTTAAAAAGGAGGGTTAAAGAATTTCATTGAACAAGATATTTAACAATATAATGTTGCTATCAATAATTGAATATTATGCGTCAAAATCAAAATACTAACAATGACGTTTGTTAATATGCTATGTAAATTTTAAATAAATAATATAATGTACTTAGGAGGAAATATGAAATCATCAATAAATTCAAAATTATCATTAATAGGAGTAGCAATTGATCTTGGAGCGGGAACTCCAGGTGTTAGTCTCGGACCATCTGCCATAAGATATGCCGGAGCCATTGACAAACTAACAGGACTTGGGTACGAAGTGAAAGACGAAGGAGACATAATGGCCAATAAGCCCATCAGTCCCAAAACAGATGGAATAAAGCTTAATAATCTAGATGAAGTTGTAAGAGTCAACACAGAACTGTGCAGTAAGGTATCAGAAGCTATGCAAGAGGGAAGATTCCCATTGGTTATGGGGGGAGACCATAGCATTGCAATAGGAACAATAGCAGGAGTATTGCAGCACAAGAAAAATCTAGGAGTAATATGGTTTGATGCTCATGGTGACATAAACACTGAAGAAACATCTCCTTCCGGGAATATACATGGAATGCCTGTGGCAGTAAGTATGGGCTTTGGCCATGAAAGGTTAACAGGAATAGGTGGAAAAGATAAAAAGCTTCAAACTAATAAATTTGTATTCATAGGAAGCAGGGATCTTGATGCCGGGGAGAGAAAGGTTCTTAAAGATCTTGGGGTAACAGTTTTTACAATGCATGAAATCGACCGCCTAGGCATGACAGAAGTCATAGAACGTGCAATTAAAATAGCAGGAGATGGTACAGACGGAATTCATGTGAGTTTTGATATGGACAGCATGGATCCAATTTATGCTCCTGGAACAGGAACAAGAGTTCCGGGAGGACTTACATATCGTGAGAGCCATTTGGCTCTGGAAATGATAGCATTGTCAGAAAAGCTTGTAAGCGCTGAATTCGTAGAGGTAAATCCGATTATTGACAACAATAACCAGACAGCAAAAGCAGCTGTGGCACTTATGGGTTCGCTTCTCGGTGAATGGCTTATATAATTTTTAAAATAAATAAAATAAAAGGAGACTAAATGACTGACAGAAATACATTAACAGGATGGAATTTTGACAATAGTTATGCTCGTTTGCCTGAGAAGTTTTATACACACCAAAAACCAACTCCATCAAGGTCACCTGAATTAGTTGTTCTTAATTATCCTCTGGCCAGATATCTGGGACTTGATTTAACAATGCTCAGAAGCAAAAGTGGAATACAAATGCTTTCAGGTAATCTTTTGCCTGAAGGATCAACACCTATTGCTCAGGCTTATGCAGGACATCAGTTCGGATATTTTACAATGCTAGGAGACGGACGCGCAGTTCTATTGGGAGAACACATCACTCCAAGGTCAGAAAGGATAGATATTCAGCTCAAGGGTTCCGGTGAAACACCATACTCAAGAAACGGAGACGGCAGGGCAGCTCTTGGTCCAATGCTCAGAGAGTATATCATGAGCGAAGCAATGCATGCTCTTGGTATTGAAACTACAAGAAGTCTTGCGGTTGTAACAACAGGAGAGAAAGTTTATCGTGACTCTCCATTGGAGGGAGCAATTTTAACGCGTGTTGCATTAAGCCATATACGGGTTGGTACATTTCAATACGCTGCAAATTGGGGGACAGTTGATGATTTAAGAGCACTTGCTGATTATACAATAAAGCGCCATTATTCTTTTGTAGAAAATGATGACAACAAATATCTTTCTTTTCTTAAAGAAGTAATTAAACGTCAGGCAATGCTCATTTCAAAATGGCAGCTTACAGGATTCATACATGGTGTCATGAACACGGACAACATGGCAATAAGCGGAGAAACCATTGATTATGGTCCATGTGCTTTTATGGATGACTATGATCCTGAAACTGTATTCAGCTCCATTGACAGAAATGGACGTTATGCGTATGGCAATCAGCCTAAAATTGCAGAGTGGAACCTTTCAAGATTTGCAGAAACATTGCTGCCACTTATTCATGAAAATAAAGAACAGTCAGTTATAATGGCAACGGATGCAGTAAAAGAATTCAGCAATATTTTCAAAAGTAACTGGTTGACAGGAATGCGGGCAAAACTCGGAATATTCAATGAAGAAAAAGAGGATGAAACTCTGGTTAATGAAATCCTTGATATAATGTACAGATATCATGGTGATTTTACAAATTCATTCAGATTATTGACACTTGAAAGATATGAGAAAACAGCCATGTCCGGAACTAAAGACTTTTCAAGCTGGCTTGATAGATATAAGTCAAGGCTCTCAAGACAGAATGAAATTACTGATGAATCTAAAGAGCTTATGAAAAACTCGAATCCTTCCGTTATACCAAGAAATCACAGGGTCGAAGAGGCACTGAATGCAGCAGTAAATAATGAAGATTACAGTGTAATGGAAGGACTAATAAATGTTCTTTCAAAACCATATGCATATACAGATGATCAGATAGAATACACAGAACTTCCAAAAGAAAAAAATAAATGCTATAAAACTTATTGCGGAACATAAAGTTAAATTATGTAACCAAAAGAAGATTATTAAAGGAATGCTTGAAGCTAATCTGCGTTCCTTTTTATTTTTGTTGAAAAACGTCGGAATTTGAGATAAAATATTTGTAAATAAAATTTTAAAATTTTAAGGTATAGTAAAATTTTGAGGGCTATGGCTATGGAGACTAAAAATATATTGAAAAATTTCAAGAGATACGACAAGATAATCATTGTTTTCATTGTATCGCTGCTTCTTTTTGGTGCTGCGGCATATTATAATACTTTTTTTGAGGAAGTTATGTCTGTGGCCACATATCTCACATGGCACAGCCTGTTTGAATTTGCAAGCATACTGGCAGCTTTTTCAATATTTCTTGTGACATATCACGTTTATGATGAATCCGGCAGTCTCCGAATGATACTGCTTGGCTGCACATTCCTTGCAATGGGATGCCTTGATACATTTCACACATTAAGCTATAAAGAAATGGCTGATTTTTTTATTTCGAACGACAGCGCAAACAGAGCCACAACTTTCTGGATTTTTTCAAGGCTTATTGGAAGTATTGGATTTCTAGAAGCAGTAACAATTCCGCTTAATGTAAAATGCAGGTATAATAAATGGATTTTTGTAGCCCCTACAATTATTCTTGTCATTGCTTTGCTTATAATAGCAACATATTATCCACATGTATTTCCAGTCATGTATGTGGAAGGTAAAGGCCTGACTACAGCTAAAATTGCCACTGAATATTTCATAGTATTCATAATGGGAATCACATTCTTAAAAAATGCAGCTGACTACAAACACGAAAAATCCAGTCAGGAATATCTTTTTATGATATCACTCTTAGTATCAATTTTCAGTGAATTTGCTTTCATAAGCTATGGAAGCGTATATGATGCATTTAATTATCTTGGACATATCTACAAGATAGTAGCTTATTTTATTTTGTTTAAGGTAATTTATGCAGAAAATGTAAGCATTCCATACCGCGAAATGAAAAAAACTAAAAACGAGCTGAAAAGATATTCTGAAAATCTAAATTATCTTGTAAAGCAAAGAACTGAAAAGCTTGAGGAAATAAACCAGACACTGATGACAGATTTAGAGTATGCCAGAGAAATGCAGCGTTCCATGCTTCCATCTCAGATGCCAAAGGACATGAAAGTATCATTTCAAGCTGAATACCTTCCTGCCGAGCGATTAAGCGGAGACTTTTACAATGTCATTAAACTTGATGAAAATAATATTGCAGTCTATATTGGAGATGTTTCCGGACATGGTGTTTCAGCAGCTATGCTTACGGTGTTTGCCAACCAAAATATTGTATACACAAACGACGAAACTGAAAATTTGGAAATAATAACTCCCGGATTTGTACTTAAAAAAATGTACAAGTCATTTAACAAAACAAATTTCAATACAGAAGCATACCTTGTTATGCTTTATGGAGTATACAATACAAGTTCTGGCTGCTTTACATATGCTTCAGGAGGGCTTAACGAGCCACCTCTTGTCATAAAGAACAACGGCGAAATTATTGAACTAAACAGCAGTGGATTTCCCATATGCAAACTAGGTGAATACTTTATGCCGTATTTCGAAGACAGCACAGTAAATCTTGAACCGGGAGATAAAATTATGTTTTACACTGATGGATTGGTTGAAGCAAAGAACAACGATGGAGAAATTTACGGACAGCAGAATATGAAGGACTTTTTAAAACTGAACACAGCACTTGAGGCTGTTGATCTTAAAAATATTGTAAAACAAAACTTATTTTCGCACATAGGTGATGAAAAGAAATTAATGGATGATGCTACATTTTTAATCATGGAAGTACACTAGATAGATTTACAAGTACAGTATAATAATATGTTTCCCTAAATAACTGGCGGGTATATTATATATTATTTATCAAGGAGAGGACTATGGCAAATATAATTCTGGACCAAAAGGCCAGGGATCATATTATGAAAAATGGCGGTATAATTACAATTGAAAAGGTTAAAAGCGGATGCGGATGAACGTCTGCAGCCCTTCCAAGAGTACGGTTAGGTGAACCGGTAAAAAAAGATGGATTTGTTTTATATGATGTGGATACAGTTAAGATTTATATATCCAAAAATCTTATGCCCAAGGAAAATGACATACATATCAGATTCAGCAGTTTATTTGGAATCTTTAAAAACCTGGATGTTTTTGGATTTGAAATATAGTTAATAAATTGAATGCCATTACCATACGTAATGGCATTCTTTGTAATAAATAGTTTTGCATAAAGCTGATTAGTATGCGTAAATCATTGCTCCTGACTTGAAGGCCACTTGCTTTGAGAGAATCCACTGGTTTGTTGTTGTATTGTCATAATAAAACATGGCTCCGTTTGTGGGGTCAGCTCCATTTAATGCTTCCTTTGCTGCCTGTACAGCTTGAGCGTTTGCAGGATTGTTAATCCATCCTGTTTGCACAGGGGTGAACTGGTAGTATCCGCCAATATAGTGGTACACCACATCTTTTATAGTGTTTGGCCATAAATCGCTTTGGACTCTGTTCATTACAACAGCGCCAACAGCAACCTGAGCTTCGTAAGGCTGTCCCTGGGCTTCTGCCATAATCAATCTTGACAAAATATCTAAGTCCTCTGCTGTGTATGAAACAGTTTCAACTTTAGTCTCCGGAACTGCTTCAACTGGTTGTACTACAGCCTTTGGAGTTTCTGCAACTGGAACTTCTGCCGGAGCAGGATTTAGTTGGGCTGCAGGTTCTGCAGCAGTCTTTGCAAATGTCTTTGGAATGTTAAGGACCTGTCCAATGTCTATGTAATTTGTGTAAATGTTGTTTGCTCTTCTCAGGTCAGATAATTCAATATTAAATTTTTGGAAATTAAATACAGAGTGTCACCTTTTTGAACAGAATAAATCTGGCAGGGAACATATAGTTCTTGTCCAATACTTAAGTTGTAGTTTCTTAGATTGTTGTCATCCATTAAATTTCCTACTGTTGTGTTGAAAAGACGGCTGATTTTGTAAAGTGAATCACCGCTGACGGTTTTGTAGGTTGCTGCATATGCGTCGCCTGATACAGAAAACGATATGCCAATAGTAAGACTGGTAGTCAATAGAATTGATTTGATAGTACTTTTTTTCATTTTATCCTCCTTAGCCTTCCAGGTTAGTTGACGGATTAGGGTTGAGGTACCCCGCCTTAAGATAGGCTTCACCCCGATATTATCCCCGGTACTCTTTATGAGATTCGGCAATAAAAATTGTAATGTAAATGTAACAAGTAATCAATGGTAAGTCAGTGCAGGCAAGGTCATATGAAGCATATTAAGAAATTTATTCTAAATGTTTGAATGTTTTAAGCTTATTGGCATAAGTTGACACTGAATTTTTATTCTGTTATAGTTTTTATATAAGAATAATAGAGTTTCAACCAACAGTAAGAATGAAATATCAGTTGCAATAATAGAAGATAGTTGAAAAAATATCGGAGGAGTAAATCTATGATTAATCAGACAATTAAAGTGGCAATTCTTGGTTTTGGAAATGTTGGTCAGGCGTTTGCAAAACTTTTAAATGAAAAACGAACAGATATAATGAAAGAATACGGATGTGATGTAAAGGTTGTAGCTGTGTCTACAGGAAGCAGGGGATGCCTTGTAAACGAAAACGGAATAAATCTTGAAAAAGCCTGCAATGATATGATTAATTTTCATAAATTTGATGAAAGCAGCAAGGATTTTTCAAAAATGGGTTCAATGGAAATAGCAGAGACTGTTGAGTATGATGTTATAATGGAGTTAACTCCACTAAAGATATTTTCAGGACAGCCTGCAATTGACCATATTAAAACAGCTTTAAGCCGCCAAAAACATGCCATTAGCGCAAACAAAGGACCTATTGCATGGTCATATAAATCGTTAAGGGATCTGGCTGAAAAACAAGGAGTTTTATTTTATTTTGAAACCACAGTTATGGACGGTACACCAGTATTTAATCTGGCAGATGAAACATTGAAGATGTGCAGGGTTACAGAAGTGAAGGGAATTTTAAATTCCACTACAAATTTTGTGCTTGAGGAACTTGCCAATGGTAAGAAATACGAAGATGTTTTAGAAGAAGGAAAGGCAAGAGGATTTGTTGAAGCAGATCCTTCAATGGACATTGAGGGATGGGATGCAGCTGCAAAGACTGCGGCACTTATAAATGTGCTCATGGATGCTGACATCACTCCATATGATGTTGAGCGAAAAGGAATTGAAGATATTACATATGAGCAAATAATGGATGCAGAAATAAGAGGAAATGCAATTAAACTTCTTTGTTACGGAGGAATTGAAAACGGCAAAGTGGTAGGGAGAGTAAGTCCTCAGGAAATTCCAAAAGGATCACTTTTGGCAGGTATAACAGGCACATCGTCGGTAGTGACTATTACCACTGATTTAATGGGCACAATATCAATAGTTGAACATGATCCTGAAATTGAACAGACAGCTTATGGAGTATTCAGCGATTTAATTAGGGTAATTTATAATATGAATAATAAAAATTGCAATTAAATGTAAAAATCCCTGAATTTATCAGGGATTTTATCTTGGTTCTTCCCACCATCCAAAAGCAATGCTTGCTGAAGCAAACTGAGTTGGAGTCTGTGGGTTTGAAAGGAAAATCGTAAATGAACCTCCCGGAGGAAAAATGAATTTTCCCTGTTCATCATCTACCAAAGTTGTTCCAGGCTGCCCTCTTCTTAAGAATGCCAGCACTCCTCCTGAAGGAATTCCTTTTGTGCTTTTTGTATACTGAAGATTTATTTTTGGCCTTGGCAGCGGGACCATTGCTGTATTGGCAGCAGTAATGTTTCTGGAATTTTCAACAAAACCTGGCGAATTTGTGTTAAACCATATCTGAGCCGTAAATGGTGATAATACATCACTAACCGTCCATACTGTAACGTGAAGATTTACGCCTGAGTCCGGGGGATTGTATAGCCTTGCCCATGTATTGGTTCCTTCGCCGAATGATAAATAATCAGCGAAACCTATGAAATATTTTCCTTCCAAGGATTTTGCAAGGTTAATTGGAACATCAACTACATAATTCAATTTTTCCGGGTATATTAATGTATTATAAATATTGCCTTGAGGTGTTTCCTGGGTGTTATATATATTTTGATTATACAAATTGCCGCTGAATGCTGGTTTGTTTCCATACATATAGTTATACATATTCACTCCATCTTTCCATAAGATAATACAGTATATGAGATTAAATCAATTATGGTGATATTTGAAATTACGTAAATGAAAAAGGCACTGCAATATTTGCAATGCCATAATAAAACCATAAATTTTTAATCTTCATACTGCCATGAGCCATCTTCAGTGCAGACGTAATTTGAGCCGTCTGAACCTTTAATGACTGAGCCAACAGCGTGGCTTTGATTGTTAAAGACACAAAAATGATTAGTATCAGCCGTGCCCACAGGTCTTTTGGTCAATGATTTTACATGTCCTGGCTGAGAAATCACATTAACAAAAATATTGTTTCTCGTATTATGATTTATCACAATATCAGTCCTTTCCATATCTTTTTAGTGGCATATTTAAATAAAAATTATATGTTTCAGTAATATTATTTCATTTTTGAACAACAATATAATCATTAATTGTATGTTTAAATGTTTAATAATAACAATTTGAAAATTTTAATTTAAATTTTACGTATATTTCAAATGTTGTAAAATAACTGCTATTTGACAATGCAAATTTTTAATGTTATAATCATCCTACGTTAATGGTAGGTGATGAAAATGGCTGAAAACACAAAAAATGTTGCAAGCAACAGAAAAGCATATCACGAATATTTCATAGAAGACAAATATGAAGCAGGCATAGTCCTTGTTGGAACTGAAGTTAAATCAATTAGACAGGGAAAAGTTAACCTAAAAGATAGTTATGTAAACATAAAAGATGGTGAAGCTTATGTCTTGAACATGCATATTAGTCCTTATGAGCAAGGCAACATTTACAATGTTGATCCACTGAGGCCTAGGAAACTTCTTCTGAACAAGAGGGAAATCAGGAAATTGCTGGGGTTGGCAACATTGAAAGGCTATTCATTAATACCCTTAAGTTTATATCTCAAAAATGGTCTTGTAAAAATGGAGCTTGCTGTAGCCAAAGGTAAGAAGAATTATGACAAACGTCAGGATCTTGCCAAGAAAGATGCAGAAAGAAGAATGCAAAGACAGGACGATTAACATTTACGGGGGCGTAAATGGTTTCGACGGGGGTATAGAAGGAAGATAAGCGAGTCGTTGCCGCAAAACAACGTAAAAAGTTGCAACAAAATATAAACGCAAAAGAAAACAATAATTTAGCATTCGC
>NZ_CANG01000927.1:0-7592 GCF_000309315.1 Sedimentibacter sp. B4 | reverse complement strand
ATCAATAGTATGACTAGGCTAGCAGCCTAGTTTTTTATTTGTTTAATTAAATATCAGTATTACATCTATTATCCCGTCAAAACCGCCGTACAGGTCATACAGCTGAGCTGTGGAGCCTGATTTTATGTCTGATTTCGAACCGGCCTTGAAGCTTGTTACATTGCCGGAGCCGTCTGTTGTCAGGTTGTAGACTGTAACTGATGATGAATATTCCATGTATGTGATGCCGTCTATCAACAGCTGGTTTGAGTAAACCTGTGTGATTTTTATTTTATCCGTTTCGGAAGTAACTTTTTCAACGCTTGTTATAACTCCGTTCACTATTACAGCCTTAACGTATGAATTGAGCACTGTTGAAACCTTTGTGCCTGCAGCTGATGAGTTTGAAACTGAGAACACGTTGCTACTGTTGTAAAACTGTACGTGACTTGTGCTTGAATCTATTTTTGTAATGCCCTTTATGACTCCATAAATTGTTCCGTTGTAGCTTTGCGGAGTTTCCGGAGTAACAGTCACATAGCTTGTCGGCTTAATTCCTTTTGTAAGGTAAAGAGCTTCAACTTCTCCTTTGTAACCAATTACTGCCTTTCCCTCCAGATATGTGTCTAGCTGGCTTAACTCAAGCAGCTGGTACTTGCTGTCCTGTTCATATACAATATAAGTGTCAGGAGACATCCAGTATCCGTTTGATAATGTGTGTGTCTGTTGGTTGTAGTTGTTGGCAATATACTTTGCAGGCATGTAGTTTATTATTTTCACATTGCCGCTTGAAACAGGGTCAAATGCCACAAAGTCTCTTTCTTTTAAGTTAGTGTACTTAAAGAGTCCTGTTCCGGATTCAGTCACTGTTACTACGCTTGAATTGTCAGCCAATGAGTAAGTTTTAAGCGCTCCGTATTCGTCCAGTATTTTAGCTGACACATTTCCGTTAGTGCTGTTGGCTGAACTTATGACAATTCCAAATGTTGATGGATATTTGCCGTAATTAAGTATTTCAAGTTTAATGATATTGTTGTTTTTGTCAAGTATTAGATTTACATTGTCATTTACAGATGCTTTTTCAGTAAATATAAAATTATCACCCGTCTTGTAGCTTATGTTGTTAACTGTGTAATATGTTGCATTGCCGGAAGTCTGAACATCAGTTACAGTTCCGCTTGTCTGGGATCTAACTACATCAAGAGTAAGATTAGTTACTTTGTCTGATTCATTTGTTTCATAAAAATATACTACGTCATTAGTCTTTATGTCTTCCAGTGAAGAGGCAGCACCGTTTATGTGAAGCTTAGCCTGGTTTATTTCATTGCTGCTTGTTACAGGCAGCTGTTTCCCGGCAAAGTACTTGCTTCCTGTGTTATACAGGTCCGTTCTTCCAATTACTTTAACTGCCGTTTGCTTGTAGGCAATTATTCCTATTACATCTCCGTTGAAGGAGTCATCTTCATAAACAACTTTAATGCGGCTTTTTTCAAGATTGTTGAAGTTTCCCTTCTTGCCGTTTATTACTATTGGTATTTCAGGAAGCTGAAACGCTCTCACATTTCCGTAATCATCTGTTACAAATATTACTCTGTTTGTTAGCAGGCTTGTTACTGTTCCAGTAAATTCGTTGTATCTTGGATTGTTCACATATACCGTCTTGCCTGAGTTGTTGTAATAAACATCCCACTTGTTGAACAAATAATCAGTATAATCAAAACTTTCGATTTTTAAATCACTTAATGTAATTACCCTTGTTTCTTTTTTGCCCAGCATGGACATTAGAGTTTTGTCGGTAAGAGTTACACCACCTGTACCCTTTGATTTTACAATCATGCAGTCAAGGGCGTTATCAAGCATTACTGTTATATCTCTTCTGGATGCAAATACTTTAGAAGTGTCCACATCCTGAAACAAATTAAGTTCCAATGCTTTTTCATAATAGTTGCTGGGCCACTGTCCTAAAAGCGCTTCATCACTGTATCCCAGAAGCCTTACAATCATTGTGTATGCTTCTTCAAATTTAATAAGGTTATCCGGACCATATGTAGTTGGAGAAATTCCTTTAACTATGTTCAGTACATTTGCCAGTTCAACATAGCTTTCTGCCCAATGCCCATGCATATCCTCATACACAGAGGTCATGTTCTTGGAATACTCAGAAAAACCTGCAGCCATAGTCATCATTTTAGCCATTTCAGCTCGTGTAACAGACTTGTCAGGCTTGAATGTGCCGTCAGGATACCCCTGAATAATTCCGTAGCTTGACAGCAAGCCTACGGATTCTTCCAGAACAGAATCTTTGCTTATATCAGGAAAGCTTGATGCATATGAGACATTAGAAACACTGAGGGCTAGTATTGCAATCAATGTTATTAACGATAATTTTTTCATTTTATTTGCACCTGTCTAACAATATTTATAATAATCTTGGCATGTACTCCTGCCAGAAATTGCTATTCAGCAATAAAAAAATACTATAAATGTATAGTATTTCTTATAACAATTATAGTATATAAAAGCCATTATAGTATTACATTAACATTACAATGGTGCGTATTTTCCCTGTCGGCTGTTCCTTTTCTTAAGTTCTTTGTCTATGTCGGATAAAACCTTAAGCTTATTGAGTGTCCACCTTGGTTCAATTAAATCAGATTTCTTTCCGTCACCTGTCAGCCTGTGGATAACTATGTCCTCATTAAGAAGTTCCAGAGAATCACAGATTAACTCCACATATTTATCCTGAGACATGACATTGAAATGAGTGTTGAGGTAAAACTTTGCCAGATCTGTGTTTTGAAGTATGTGCAGCATGTGAATTTTTACCCCCCAGGGTCTTAATGCTGAAACATAAGATATGTTTTTAAGCATTTGTTCTCTGTCTTCTCCGGGAAGTCCCATAATCAGGTGGATTACAGTCCTTACGTTCTTAGTTTTAAGCATTTTTGCAGTCTTTTCAAACACATCAAGACTATAGCCTCTT
Source organism: Sedimentibacter sp. B4 (assembly GCF_000309315.1). NCBI lineage: Bacteria > Bacillati > Bacillota > Tissierellia > Sedimentibacter > Sedimentibacter sp. B4. The sequence goes on along the minus strand of NZ_CANG01000927.1, from coordinate 4,630 downwards.
CTTATTAAATTTGCAGTATCATTGTTTATTGTCTGAAGGCCCAGTTCAACCCATAAGAATGTCTTTTCATTTAGTTCAGCAAGAAGTTCAAGAATTTCTTCGCTGATGCAGTCAGGCCTTGTAGCTATGGCAATTCCTTTAATATTTTCACAGATTAAGGCTTCGTGGAATTTTTTCCTCAGGTTTTCAACAGTATCATATGTATTTGTATAACTTTGAAAATAAGCGATGTATGTGCTGCTTTTCCATTTTCTCGACATTATTTGCCTTTGCTCATTAATTTGTTCAGAAATAGACTTGCAAGCTTCAGAGTTAAAATCACCGGAGCCTCTTTCACTGCAGAAAATACAGCCCTTATTTCCAATCGTGCCGTCTCTGTTTGGGCACGTAAATCCGCCATCAATCGACAATTTAATTGCTTTTTCTCCAAAAAAACTTTTCATTTCATAATCCAAAGTATGATAATTTTTGTCATTCCACATGTTATTCACCGCACATTTCTATAAGTTATACACAGGCTCTCTAAAATGTTTAGAGAAGTTATACACAAATTTAATGCTTTTTTTGGTACTTGTCAACAGATTTATCCACAAATGTGCACATTTTAGATTAAAAAGGTGAAAATGTGCACATAAAAATTTTACGCGCTTTATGAAAAATTTGTCGAATGACATTTTTAAATAAATCATGAATAATAATTGTAAAATGGTTAATAATGATATTAAGATAATACTTTTTTTATCTTCTTCCAAATCATAAAAACATCCGTCGGTTTATGGCGGATGTTTTTGTTGTGTTTGACTTAAAAAAGCATCTATTATATAATAAATCATATAAATGACAGAGGTATGAATATGAAAAAGAGAATGTTAGGGAACACAGGGATGGAGGTTTCTGTCATAGGATTTGGCGGAATACCTATACAAAGGGTAAATCAGGAAGAAGCGACAAAAATAGTATTGGAGTGCAGAGACAGAGGAATAAACTTTATCGATACTGCAAGAGGATACACAGTAAGCGAAGAATATATTGGAAATGCACTTAAAAAAGCAGGACGTGAAAACTTTTATATTGCAACAAAGGCAATGGGATATGACTATGAATCAATGAAAAATTTCATAGAAGAAAGCTTAAAAACAATGCAACTTGATTATATTGATTTGTATCAAATTCACAACGTAAGCAAGATGGAACAGCTTGATACTGTACTTGCGGAAAACGGTGCATTAAAGGCACTGGTGGAAGCAAAAGAAAAGGGACTCATTAAACACATAGGAATCACCGGACACATAAGAGAAATATTACTTAGGGCGATTGAACATGACGATTTTGAAACTGTTCAATTTCCATTTAATCCTGTTGAATCTCAAGGAACTGAACTGTTTACAAAAGCCCTTGAAAAAGGAATGGGAACAATAGCAATGAAGCCTATTGCAGGAGGGGCCTTTGGCAAAGGAAAATTGTCTCTTAAATACATAATGAACAGCAATTTAATTACAGTGGCTATTCCCGGCATGGATTCTGTAAGTCAGGTTGCAGAAAATGCAGCCATTGGTATAGATGGTGAACCGCTGACAGAAGAAGAAATGGAAGAAATTAAAAAAGAAGTTGAATCCTTAGGAAATGATTTCTGCAGAAGATGCGGATACTGCAAGCCATGTCCTGAAGGAATAGACATACCTAATGTCTTCGTATATGAAGGATATGCTATAAGATATAATCTGCCTGAATACGGAAAGCTGAAGTATGATGGGATGCCAGTCAAAGCAGATGCATGTGTGAGATGCAGAAAATGTGAAAGAAAGTGTCCTTACAATCTGCATATTGTGGATAAACTTAAACATGCCGTAGAAACATTTAAAAATTTAGAATAATAAATGTAACGTACATACAAAGACTCAATCCAAGGATTGGGTTTTTTGCTTTTTTGCATAATAGATTTTTCTGTGGTTATATTAATGGTATTGCAAAATAATAAGTTATTTCAAGTATAATCATTAATTAATATTACATAACTTATTGATTAAAAAATATTAAGGAGAAATTTATGGCAGAAAAAAAATTTAAATTAGGCCTTATTTCCAAGATTATAATTGGTATAATAGTAGGTCTTATATTGGGAAGCGTCGCTCCAAGCTGGATAAACCGAATATTTGTCACATTCAGTTCCATATTCGGGAATTTCCTTGGCTTTATAATTCCGTTGCTCATATTGGGATTTGTAACTGCAGGTATTGCTGAGCTGGGAACAGGGGCAGGAAAACTTCTGGGAATAACAGTTGGTATAGCATACGGCTTCACTCTTATTTCAGGATTTGCTGCATATTTTGTGGCTTCAACATTGCTGCCGACAATAATAACACCTGATACTGCAAGCGGAATAACGGAATCAAAGGCAGCATTGGAACCTTACTTTACGGTTGAAATGCCGGCTATAATGCAAGTTGTTTCAGCTCTCATTCTTGCGTTTATACTGGGACTTGGAATTTCTGCAATCAATAACGAACCTCTCAGAAAAGCAGCAGACGGTTTTCAAAAAATAATTACAAAAGTAATAGAAAGCATAGTTATTCCACTTCTTCCTTACTATATAGTAGGAGTCTTTGTGAACATGACTTACACAGGGCAGGTTGCAACGGTATTTTCTGTTTTCTGGAAAGTGTTCTTAATAGTCATAGCAATGCACTGGATTATAATTGTATTTCAGTTTGCAGTGGGTTGCTCAATAAGCAAGAAAAACCTGTTCTCATCCCTGAGAATACAAGTAACGGGCTATATGACAGCGCTTGGAACACAATCTTCAGCAGCAACAATACCTGTTAATCTTCAGTGCTCTGAAAGAATGAACATATCAAAAGGAATAAGAGAGTTTGTTATACCGCTTTGTGCAACAACTCACATGTCCGGAAGTACAATTACATTAACAACTTGTGCCATGTCAGTTATGCTGCTTAACGGATATCCTGTAGAGCTGAATCTTTTTGCAGGATTCATAGCTATGCTTGGAATTACCATAGTGGCAGCTCCTGGTGTCCCGGGAGGAGCGGTTATGGCATCCCTAGGGCTTTTGGAACTCATATTGGGATTCACTGAACCTATGCTGGCGCTGATGATTGCCTTGTATATTGCACAGGACAGCTTCGGAACAGCATGTAACGTATCCGGTGACCAGGCAGTTGCCATGATAGTTGATACAATCAGCAAGGAATAAAAATCAGCCATGTCTGTCCCAGCAGGAAGACATGGCTGATTCATGAAATACTTTGTACAAAATTATTGTAAATTTACAAAATTATGTATAAAATATAATCACCAATTAAAAAGGAGAAAATTATGAGAGACTATGGAGTTTTTGATATTCTGGGACCTGTAATGATTGGACCGTCAAGCTCCCATACTGCCGGAGCAGCAAGACTTGCGAAAGTGGCTGGAAATATTGCAGGAAGCAACATAAAAAGAGTTGAATTTATGCTGCATGGTTCATTTGGGCAAACGTACAAAGGACATGGAACAGACAAGGCGTTGATTGCCGGAATATTGAACATGGATCCATGGGACGAAAATTTAAAACGCTCATTTGAAATTGCCGAAGAAAAGGGAATTGAAGTAATTTTTACAGTGGAAGACATGGGAGATGTTCATCCAAATACAGTGAAGTTCATAATAACAAATGAAGACGGACGAGTAACTGAAGTTACAGGTTCATCAATAGGTGGAGGAAATATTTTTATTTTCGATATTGACGGACAAAGTGTGGAGTTCACAGGAGAAAAACCGACCCTTCTCACTCAGCACAAAGACATGCCGGGGGTGATTTCAAAAATATCTTCGCTTTTTTATGATGAAAACATGAACATTGGAACAATGAAAGTATATAGAAGCGGAAAAGGAAAAGCAACCATGGCTCTGGAAACAGATAGTATGATACCTGATGAAATAATAAACAAAATCAAGGAAATGGAAGAAGTTGAAAATGTAGAGTTTATAAATCCTATTTTGGAGGGAGGAGCATAAATGTTTGTTTCCAGCGGAAGAGAATTAACAGAAATTTGCAGAGAAGAAAATTTAACCATATATGAATACACAATAAGAGAAGAAGCAGAAAAAAGCGGTTTAAGCCGTGAAAAAGTCATTGAAAAAATGAAAGGCACCCTTCATGTAATGATGAACTCCGCTTCCTACGCACAGGAAAATGAAATAAAATCAGTGAGCGGCCTCATAGGTGGAGATGCATATAAAATAAGGCAGTATGCAGACGGCGAAAAAACACTGACAGGAGATTTCATGAACAGGGCCATGGCAAGAGCCATATCTTCATCAGAAGTGAATGCTGCCATGGGTAAAATAGTTGCATGTCCTACTGCAGGTTCCTGCGGAATTGTGCCTGCAGTTGTGATTTCAGCAGGAGAAAAGCTTCAAAAAACTGAAGAAGATTTAATAAATGCCTTGTTTACGGCTTCAGGAGTGGGAATAATAATTGCAAAAAATGCAACACTGGCAGGAGCCGAAGGAGGCTGTCAGGCTGAATGCGGCTCTGCAGCTGCCATGGCATCAGCAGCAGTTGTTGAAATGATGGGAGGCTCTCCCGAGCAGGCATTGAATGCTGCAGCCATAGTGTTCAAGAATGTCA
>NZ_CANG01000928.1:0-209 GCF_000309315.1 Sedimentibacter sp. B4 | reverse complement strand
CCCCTTTAGTTGAGGAGCTTTTTAAGTCTAACATACTTGTCGTATGTTGTCAAGTTATTTTTTAACTTTTTTTAAGTCTTCTTTTAATAAAGACTTCGCAGTCAAATTCACAAATTTATCTGCTCCTTGCGTCGCAAAATTTGGAATTTCTTGCGGTTGACTTACCATAAATTTTTCAGAAAAAGCTCAGAAAAATTGGGTCAAGTCAT
>NZ_CANG01000929.1:0-420 GCF_000309315.1 Sedimentibacter sp. B4 | reverse complement strand
TCTTGGTGCCGCCGAGGGTGAGGAGGTCCACGCCGACGTCAGTGGTGAAAGCCCGCAGCGGGAGCCCGAGGCTGGCCGCGGCGTTCGACAGCCGTGCCCCGTCCACGTGCACCACCATGCCGAGCTCGTGCGCGTGGCTCGCCAGCGCGGCGATCTCGTCCGGGGTGTAGACCGTGCCCAGCTCGGTGGACTGGGTGATCGACAGCGCCAGCGGCTGGGCCCTGTGCTCGTCGCCGAACCCCCACCGCCTCGGTGTCGACCAGTTCAGGGGTCGAGCTTGCCGTCCGGAGTGGGCACGGAATAGAGCTTGAGCCCGCCGATCCGTTCCGGCGCACCGCCCTCGTCGACGTTGATGTGTGCGGTGCGCGCGCACACCACCGCGCCCCAGCGGGGCAGCGCCGACTGCAGGCCGGTGACGTT
>NZ_CANG01000930.1:0-5317 GCF_000309315.1 Sedimentibacter sp. B4 | reverse complement strand
AGCGTAAGCTGCTCGCTTGTTCCGCTTAGCCGGCCTGTAGGCTAAAACGGGGCATCATCTAAATCAGGGAACTGCTTAAGGGGGCTTCGACCTTAGGTGGAATAATCGAAGATAGCTGATACTATAGCCTGACGATAGGCGATAGTAAAGGCGAAACAAAAATTATCGTCTGCACTCGGAGAAAGTCTTGTGGAAATATTTTCGGACGTGGGTTCGACTCCCACCGCCTCCATCATCAAAATCCACAATATAGTGGATTTCAATTTTGTCCTCATTTAGGAGGACTTTTTTTATATATCGATTAATTATTTCCTTTTGTTCATGAAATTCCTTCGTTTTAATATTTGAATCATTGCTTAAATATTTTTTTATATGATCAATTTTGGGTGAATACTTCTCAAATTGTACCTTAGTTTCATACAAGTCGATTTTAAGATTGTTTTTTTCGTTTTCAAGCTCATCCATCTTTTCTTTCATAGATTCATGAAACATACCTTTAGTGATTGCGTTGATGATGTTGTCTATTTGTTTTTGTATTTCTATTAACTTCTTTTCAATAATTTTTACATCTGATTTTATTATTTCTTGCTGCTTAATAGCACTGTTGTATATTTTTGTTGAAATGTATTCTAAAGTATTAGGGGATAATATTTTTTCAATTAAGTCATTTACAACAAATTCTTCAATAAAATCTCTATTTATAGATTTTGCATTACATTGTTTTGTTCTTTTTCTTGTAGAGCATTCATATGACACATACATATCTTTATTTCTTCCGGCTCTTTTTCTATTTCCAACCATTGCGCCATCACAACTTCCGCAAACTAACAATCCGCTTAACAAATAATTTTCTTTTGCGGAATTTGATCCTTTTGCTCTTTTATTCTTATTAAGTTTCAATTGAACTTTATTCCAAAGAGATTTGTCAATAATTTGAGGTGTTCCTCCTTCAACTCTTATTATTTCTTCTTCACCTTTTATTTTTTTTACATTCTTTCCTGCAAATTGCCGGTTAGTTTTGTTGAAAGTATAAGTTCCTATGTATTTTTCATTTCTTAAGATTTCAGAAATACTATTTTTCCCAAAGGAATTACCAAGTTTAGTTTTAAAACCTTTTTTGTTTAATTCATCTACAATTTCATTATAGCCAAAACCGTTGGAGTAGAGGGTATAAATTAAAATTACAGCATGTTTTTCATTTTCATTTATTATTAATGTCTTATCATCAGCAATATCATATCCAAGAGGCGGGATTCCACCATTATGTTTACATTGAAGTGCAGTTTCTTTCATTCCCTTCATTACTTCACGTGCGAGATTTGCACTGTAATATTCAGCCATACCTTCGAGTACTGATTCTAAAATTATAGATTCAGGTGAATCATTAAGTAATTCTAATACTGACATTACTTTAACTCCATTTAGCTTAAGTTGACGTTTATAAAATGCACTATCATATCGGTTGCGAGAAAACCTGTCTAATTTATGTACTAAAACTATATCAAAAAGACCTAAAGTACTATCTTTTATTAATTGCCTAAACTGTGGTCTATTATCAGTAGTTGCTGATTTTGCTTCATCTGTATATATTTTTATGATTTGTATATCATTTCTTTCTGAATATTCCTTCATTGCTCGAACTTGAGCATCGATAGATTCTTCTCTTTGGTTATCAGAAGAGAATCTTGCATAAAGTGCTGCTTTCATAATTATGACCTTCCATTTTCAATATTAAGAAATGTTACTATTTTTCTCCTTCAAAAACTTTCAATAACTATTTATTCAAATTCTTTAAGTTTCAACTTTCTAAATCGCAATATTTATTAAGAAGAGTCAATTCTTCAATTCTCTTAGATGCTTCACTTTTACCGAGATCATTAAGTTTATTGTAATTTTCCAATAATCTTGATTCGTCTTCACTATAATTTCTAATAATTTTGTCTTCAAGCATCTCGCCGCTATCAGATATAATGTTTAGTACTTCATTAGCTCGTTGCTCTTCTAACTTTTCTGAATTAGAAGGGTTCATAGGTACATTGTATCCAGCTAACCAATCTTCACTGATATTTAATACCCGTGCAATTTTTCGTACATCATTAGTGCTGGGAATAACCCTTCCACACAAAATGTTGTGGATTAAAAGTTCTTGTATTCTTGTTTTTTTGGTTAAATCTGTTGGTTTCATATCGTTTATATATAAAGCTTCATACAATCTTCCTGAGATTGATGCATATAGTGAAAGTTCTTTTCCCAATAGTTTAAATGTATTTACACTATTACTATTAATGTTATTAATACTTTCTTTTATATCAGTATTTGAAATTACATTCATTATTTCACTTTCTTGTTTTGATGATATTTCTTTTAAATCTAAACAATCCATTTGGACATCATATCCATATAACCAGTCTTCATTGACATCTAATACTTTAGCCATTTTTCGGATATTTTCATATTTTGGCTTGAATTTTCCATATAAGTAATTGTTTATTGAAGATTTGCTTAATCCGGTCTTTTTTATTAAATCTATTTGTTTCATGCCTCTAATAGATAAAGCTTCATTTAACCTTTCTGCTATTGACACTTTACATAAATTTTCATTACTAACGGATATTGAATCATCATCGCCATCCCAACCCAATAAATATGCTGGTGATACTTGAAGTACTTCAGAAATCATTTCGATTTTTGAATAAGGAATATTAATAATAATATTATTTTCATATTTATATATGGTTTGTTTAGATGTGTTAGTTAAAGAAGCAAGTTCTTCTTGTGTTAAATTATTAGATTCCCTTAGATTTTTAATTCTTTCCCCTGTTGTCACAATTTATCCCTCCCATTTTATAATCGTAACTTTATTATACTATAAAACTAATCTAAAATCAACAATTTTTTTAAAATATTATATTGTGTATTGACAAATTTTACTACGAAGAGGTACAATGTAAGTAACTCAGAAAGGATGAGAACTAAACTTAATTTATGGATAAGGAAGTTTTCTAAATGCAAGCAGCAATTATAAAGACAACATTTGACAGAAAAACTGGAAAAAGAATTAATGAAGAACTAATCGAATTAGTTGAAATTGATGAAGATGAGTACTACGAACCACTTGTAAAAATGTATGCAAATGACTTTTTAGAGAAATGGAAAGCAGGTGAGTATCGTGACTAAATGGAAAAAGACTTAGCAATTAGGATAAACAAGGTTATAACAATATTAAGAATAAATGTTATTAAGAGGACTTTATGTATATAAAACCATATGCAAAAATAGGAAAAGAAGCACTTTCAAGAGCACTGATGTCTCAGGTTGAAGTTGTTGAAAAAAGAGAAGTCTTAGATAATAAAAATCTTATTGTTTTAAACAATAGGTTTAATTCCTATTGCGCTAAATGTCCTTTTAGCAAAGCACTTAATGAAAAATATTGTACGGAATATTGTGATAAATTTTAAAAAGTATGCATGGTCAGATGTGGAGTTTACAGATGAAGGAATGACGATAAAAAGCAATAAAAACACTCAGTTTGGCAAAACCTCTTGTAGGTTATCAAGGCTCAGTTTATTGCTTTTTATTTCGCTGCATTTTAACATCGACATAGATTCAAGAGGAATTATAAAAAATGTAGATTTTCAAGAACTTGCAGAAAAATTAAATTGTAACGTTAAATCAATTGTAAATTGTTCAGATAGCCTTGTTAAATATGGATTTATATGGCTTAGTAGAGTATCCACTTACAAATATTCTGTTAAAATAGTTCCATATGAAACTTATCATCTGAAAGCAAGGGATGGCGGCAAAGGTTATTTAAATATGTCTAATGAGATTTTAGATAATCTAATTTCTATTAAAGATGTGAATAACTTAAGATCAACTATATTAATGATATTGCAACAAGATGAAGCAAAAATAAAAGAAACTAAAATACAAAAGGAAACAAGTGCAATTAATGAACAGCATAAGGTTGAACAGTGTAAAATATTATTACGCTCAATAAAACAAAGACTTCCGAAACATATAACTAATCAGAGAATTCAAAACGTAATAAAACAGGACAAACTTAAAGAAATGTTTGCTGCAGAAATTATTGATAATGTATTGTATTTCAACATAAATGATAAATATGATATTGATAACTATAAACAATCTATAAAAGATCAGTATCTAACTAAAATAAAAGCATATTTAGTTAATTCTCAAATTTTTACTGAGTCAATTGACGAAGAAAATTTGTTGCAAATGAGTATTCAATATGGTATAGATGTTGTTTTAAAATACTTGCCTATAGCAGAAAGATTAATACTTGACAATGAATGTACAGTAAATTGTTGTGGTTTATTAAGAAATGTTATTAGACAAAGAGAGACAACATATTCTTTAGCAATTTAATCAAAATTATAAAAGGACTGTTTTACAAAATTGATACTTGATGACATATTTAATGTCATTGGTGGCAGCGTCAGGAGAATCTCATAATTTTAGCTTTAAGAGATTTTTTATTATGTACAATGCGACAACGAATCAGACTTGTCAATAGTATGTATGGACTATTTTTCAAAAATAGTTCTATTTGTCGTTAGTAAAAAATTATAAAGGTAGGGCAATAAATAAATTATTAGCTCTGCTTTTTTATTTTTTGAGATTAGTAATGCTTAATTTATACTAAAATTATCCACAATAAGAAATTTTTTATAAACAGAAGAAAAAAGATATTATTATTTTAGAAAAATCTATTGAAATGAAAATATAAAGTATTTTAAATATTATAACAAAAACAAACATTAATATAATTAGATTTAACAATATAAAAAACCTTAGATTCATAAATCGTAGAATAAAGTAATTGTAACTGCTGCGGCTTTTGTTATTCGTAACTTCTTTTAAACATCTTTTAAACTTCTTTATAAATTCTTTGTAATTATATATTAAATAAAATAATTTATTTGCTATTAATAAAAAAATCAAAGTGACAGATATTACAACATCACAGATGTATAAGTAAAAGCAAAAATAATGTATTTCAGCTTTAATTATTTTTATTATTTAATATATCAAATAGGAACCTATTCGGTACTTAAATTACAAATAAATATTTTATAGGCATCTTATCAGGAACCTAAATGCATATGTAAAAGTATTAAAAAATGAATGTGTAAAGCATAATTCATAATATTGGGAACCTAAAAACTTATAAAAATATAAGTTGGGTACCTATTAGGAACCTAAAATTTCAAAAGAAGTGTATTTTGAACTATTGGGTACCCAAAACTAAGGAAGTATATTATATACATTATATAAATCTTATTTTTTAAAA
>NZ_CANG01000931.1:0-74269 GCF_000309315.1 Sedimentibacter sp. B4 | reverse complement strand
TGAAAGCTGTTTTTTTATATAATTTTTCTGGTGACGTCTTAGAATGACAGAATAATAAGTATAAAAAACTTATGAATTTTAGTACATGTGTACAGAAATCTTACATTAAATGTTATGATTTTTGTACATTACTTATTAAAATTTTATACATAAATTCACATATAAAATAATAAGCATTTTATTATGTTGAATTTTACTGATACTTTGCAGTTATGAAAGAAAAATAAGAGTTGGCACAGTAATTGCTTTATTTATATTTGATTTATATTACTAGCCATAATTAATAGGATTTGTAAATTTTAAAACACAGGAATTATTATTATAAAATAAATTGACAATCTTATAAGAACAGGCATTAGGCAGGTAATATAAATTGTGTGAAAACCTTATCAAATTTCAGGAGGGAACTATGTTAAATGTTTTAAACAGTTTTGTTAATTGGGCCAATGGCTATATTTGGGGCGTTGGTATGCTTGTACTTATTGCTGGTACCGGTATTTATTTTACAGTAAGATTAGGTTTTTTCCAATTTGTTCGCTTTAGAGATATGTGGAGCCGTATCATAGAAAAAGGTGACTCCGCATCAGGTATTTCTTCATTTGCATCTTTTTGTACTACAATGGCTATGCGTATTGGTACAGGCAATATAGCAGGTGTTGCCGTTGCAATTTATATGGGTGGTCCCGGTGCAATGTTTTGGATGATACTTATAGGTATGACTAACTCTGCAGTTTGCTTTGCTGAGTGTACACTTGGTCAGCTTTATAAAATCCGAGTTGACGGTGCATACCGTGGCGGCGGTGCTTACTGTGCAGAGCGTGGGCTTGGCTGGAAAGCATATGGTACATTTATGGCTGTAGTCTTTGGTGTGGCTTGTGCTGTATTTATGCCGGCAGCTGCTACGTACACAATTTCAGATGCATTCCGTGAAGCAACAGGTGTTCCAATGGCAGTTACTTCTGCTATTATTGCAATACTGCTGTTTATAACAGTCTTTGGCGGTATCAAACGTATAAGCTCAGTAGCTTCTATGATAGTTCCTTTTATGACAGTTGTTTACATGGCTGTTACTATTATAGTAGTAGTGTTAAATATTACAAAAGTTCCTGCATTGATTTCTAATGTTGTTACTTCTGCATTTGGATTGAACGCTGTATTTGGAGCTAGTATTGGTACTGCAATTCAGCAAGGTGTTAAGAGAGGTACGTTCTCATCTGCATCAGGTATGGGCGAGTCTACACCAACAGCAGCAGCAGCTGAAACCAGCCATCCTGTTAAGCAGGGCTTATCCAATGCTGCAGGTGTATGGTTAGATACAGTTATCGTATGTTCATGCTCAGGTCTTTTGATTCTTTTAACCGACACTTTCAATACAGCAAGCGGCTACAATGGCAGCGGTATTGCTGCAGGTGTTACTGGTGGTGTTGTATTCGTTCAAGCGGCCGCAAGTACAGTTCTTGGTGGATTAGGAAATATCTTTATTGCAGTTATGTTGTTATTATTCTCTTTCACATGTTTAATCAGTTACTATTATGAAGCAGAAACAGCAGCTCTGTACTTGTTCCAAAAACCGGAACAACAAAAAATTCGTAAAGCCATAACAAAATCTATGCAATTTGGTATGCCTGTATTAGTATTCTGCTGGGGTATCATTGAATCCGGTACAGCTTGGAACCTTTCAGACCTTGCTCTTGGTACAACTACATGGGTTAATATGTTAATCGTTATCTTATTATTCCCAAAATGTATCGCTTTGTACAAAGACTATGTTGAACAAATGAAAGCAGGCAGGGATCCTTACTATGATCCTGACAAGCTTTCTTGGAAAGGTGTTGATGTGGAGCTTTGGAAAGAAATCAATGCAAAAAGAATACAGGAAAGCAAATCACTTTAACAATTAAATATGGAATATTCAAGACACCATCCAAATAATTTCGGGTGGTGTTTTTTTCTCCCGCTGCGTCTGGAACCTCCTTGACGGCAAGGGCGTCCGAAATGCACTCCCCGTTTTTAAATAATATGATATTATATAAAAGTGTGTACAAATTAAATACGAACATGGTATAATTGAAAAAAGTTCCTGATTTTAATTGTTAAATTTCAGTAATTTTAGAAATCAGCATAAAATCAAGCAAAAATGCGCTAATAATGTCAGGGAAAACACAAACTTTGTTAACGGAATGTAACAAATATTAAATATCTGAAATATTTGAAAAAAAATGAAAAAAACACTTGATTTATGATAAGTTATGGTTTATTATTATAAAGCTTGCCACATGCGATGACGCAGAAGGTTGCTGAAATACAACGTTTCAGGTAATTTCTGCAGAGTATGTCCTGTTTAGAAAACAGGGCGACCGGTATTGCTTTTTTAAAAAAATAAGAAACACCCGGTAGGGTGTATCGAGCAATTCCGAGTTGTATGGATGACATACGAAGAAGGAGGTAAAAAAATGGCAAACGCACAGAAAATAAGAATTAGGTTAAAAGCTTATGATCATCAATTAATTGATCAATCTGCACAAAAAATCGTGGAAACAGCTAAAAGTACTGGTGCAACAGTAGCAGGTCCAATTCCGCTGCCGACAGAAAAACAGATAATCACAATACTTAGAGCAGTTCACAAGTACAAAGATTCCAGAGAGCAGTTTGAACAAAGAACACACAAAAGATTGATTGACATAACAAATCCTACTCCTAAGACTGTTGATTCGTTGATGAAATTGAATCTGCCAGCTGGAGTGGACATTGAAATCAAATTGTAAAAGCAAGTAGAGAAAAATAAAGCAAAAAGCAACTCTGCTTAGAATGATTGCCCAAAAGGCAATCCGCTGTAAGAAAATAGGAGGTGTAAAGATGAAAGCAATTCTTGGTAAAAAAGTCGGAATGACTCAAGTATTTACTGAACTGGGTGATGTTGTTCCGGTTACAGTTGTTGAATCCAGCGACATGGTTGTTGTTCAGAAGAAAACTGTTGAAAAAGACGGTTATAACGCAATTCAGGTTGGATTTGGTGATGTAAAACTGAAAAATGTTACTAAACCTATCAAAGGTCATTTTGATAAATCAAAAGCAGAACCTAAGAGATTTTTGAGAGAGTTCAGAGTAGACAACATCGATGACTACGAAGTTGGTCAGAAAATCGGAGTTGACATTTTCCAGGCTGGTGAAAAAGTTGACGTTTCTGGTATTTCTAAAGGTAAGGGATTCCAGGGAAGTATTAAAAGACATGGCCACCATACAGGTGATGCAAGCCACGGTTCAAAATTCCACAGATTAAGAGGTTCTTTGGGAGCTTCTGCAGGTGTTGGAAGAGTAGTAAAGGGAACTAAGCATCACGGACATATGGGAAATGAAAAAGTAACAGTATTAAACCTTGAAGTAGTTAAAGTAGACGTTGAAAGAAACGCATTACTTTTAAAAGGTGCAATACCAGGACCTAAAAAAGGTTTAGTAAAAATAAGAGAAGCAGTTAGAAAATCTAAGTAATAATTGCAGGGAAAGGAGGATTAAAGATGCCAAAAGTAGCTCTTTATGATATAACAGGCAGCCAAGTAGGCGACATCCAATTAAGCGATGACATATTTGGTGTAGAAGTAAACACTCATGTAATGTATGAAGCTGTAAAAAATTATTTGGCTAATCAAAGACAAGGAACTCAATCAGCTAAGCTGAGAGGCGAAGTTCGTGGCGGCGGAAGAAAGCCATGGAGACAAAAAGGTACTGGCCGTGCAAGACAAGGAAGTATCAGAGCACCTCAGTGGAAAGGCGGCGGAGTTGTATTTGCGCCAAAACCAAGAGATTACAGCTACAAAATTCCTAAAAAAGTTAAGAGATTGGCTCTTAAATCAGCATTAACTTCTAAAGTTCAGGATCAGGAAATGATCGTTGTTGACAGAATTGTGCTGGAACAGCCAAAAACAAAAGAAATGGTTAAGGTTTTGACTAACCTTAAAGCAAGTAAAAAGACATTGATAGTTTTACCTGAAAGAGATGAGGCTGTATTAAGAGCAGCTGCTAACATCGAAGGTGTTAAGACAGCTTATGTTAATACAATCAATGTTTATGACATATTAAACTGTGATTCTTTCATAATAACAAAGGATGCAGTTAATAAAGTGGAGGAGGTGTACGCATAATGCGCGATCCACACGATATTATAATCAGACCAATAGTTACAGAAGCCAGCATGGACAACATGGCTGACAAAAAGTACACTTTTGTGGTAGATAAGAAATCAAATAAGACAGAAATAAAAAATGCAGTGGAAAAAATATTCGGAGTTAAAGTAGATAGCGTAAACACTATGAACATGCTTGGAAAGAAAAAGAGAATGGGCGCAAGTGTTGGCAAGAAAAACGACTGGAAAAAAGCCATCGTTACTTTAACAGAAGAAAGCAAGACAATAGAATTCTTTGAAGGAATCTAAACGGTATAAATTGAAAAAAGGAGGAAAATCTCATGGGTATTAGAAAATACAGACCAACCTCTCCGGCGTTGAGACAAATGACTGTTTCAACATTTGAAGAAATTACTACTAATGAACCAGAGAAGTCTCTTTTAGCTCCATTGAAAAGCAAAGCGGGCAGAAACTCTTACGGTAGAATAACTGTTCGTCATCAGGGCGGCGGAGAAAAGAGAAAATATAGAATCATTGATTTTAAAAGAACTAAAGACGGAGTTCCGGGAAAAGTTGCAACAATCGAATATGATCCAAACAGAAGCGCGAATATCGCTTTAATCAATTATGTAGACGGAGAAAAAAGATACATCATCGCTCCATATAAATTGAATGTTGGTGACACAATTGTTTCAGGACCGGATGCCGATATCAAAATCGGTAATGCACTTCCTTTAAGAAACATTCCTGTAGGTACATTAATTCATAATATAGAACTTAAACCTGGCAAAGGTGCTCAGCTTGTTCGTTCAGCTGGAAACTCAGCTCAGCTTATGGCTAAGGAAGGCAAATATGCTACACTTAGATTACCAAGCAGTGAAATGAGAATGGTAAGCCTGGACTGCAGAGCTACAATCGGCCAAGTTGGAAATTTAGATCATGAAAATATATCAATAGGTAAAGCTGGAAGAAAGAGACATATGGGAATCAGACCTACAGTAAGAGGTTCCGTAATGAATCCTAACGACCACCCACACGGTGGTGGAGAAGGTAGAGCTCCTATAGGTAGACCAGGACCAGTTACTCCTTGGGGTAAACCAGCCCTTGGTTACAAAACTCGTAAGAAAAAGAATAAATCTGACAAGATGATTGTTAAGAGAAGAAACGCAAAATAGGCGATTGTTTTGTGAAAGGAGGAAATAGTGAATGGGTAGATCATTAAAGAAAGGGCCTTATTGCGAGCCAAGTCTTATGAAGAAGATTGTGGATATGAATGAAGCCAACAATAAGAAAGTATTAAAAACTTGGTCTAGAAGATCGACAATATTCCCCGAAATGGTAGGCCATACATTAGCTATACATGATGGCAGAAAGCACGTTCCTGTATATATAACTGAAGATATGGTTGGACACAAACTCGGCGAATTTGCTCCAACAAGAACTTATCGTGGACATGATAAGACTGATAAATCTTCAAAAGTTAGATAGGAAGGGAGGTAAGCTTAAATGGAAGCTAGAGCAGTTGCTAAATATATAAGAGTATCACCTAGAAAAATGAGATTCGTGTGTGATATGGTAAGAGGCAAACAAGTTGACGAAGCATTGGCAATTTTGAAATTTTACCCAAGCAAAGGTGCTAAAATTTTGGAAAAAGTAGTTAAATCAGCTACAGCAAATGCAGAAAACAACTTTGATATGAATAGAGACAAATTATTTGTTTCTGAAGTCTATGCTAATCAAGGACCAACTCTTAAGAGATGGAGACCTAGAGCAAAGGGTTCAGCATATAAAATATTAAAGAGAAGCAGTCACATCGGTGCTGTAGTAAAAGAAAGAGACTAACATCAGTAAAGGAGGTAAAAAATGGGTCAAAAGGTAAATCCTCATGGACTTAGAGTTGGTATAATCAATGATTGGGACTCTAAATGGTATGCTGACAAGAAGAATTTTGGAATCAACTTAAACGAAGACTACAAAATTCGTGAGTATATAAATAAAAACTTGAATCAAGCAGGTATTGCTAAGGTAGAAATCGAAAGATTTGCCAGCAGAGTGAAAGTAAGTGTATTCACAGCAAAACCAGGTATGATAATCGGTAAGGGCGGTACTGGCGTTGACAGTTTAAAAAATGCCATCGAAGCAATATCTGGAAAGACTGTTATAATCAATGTAGAAGAAATAAAGGTTCCTGAATTAAATGCACAATTAGTTGCTGAAAATATCGCTAGCCAGATCGAAAAGCGTATATCTTTCAGAAGAGCAATGAAACAATCAATGCAAAGAACAATGAAATTGGGTGCTAAGGGAATTAAGACTAGTGTATCTGGAAGATTGAACGGAGCAGATATGGCTAGAACTGAAGGATATTCAGAGGGTAAAATTCCTCTTCAAACTTTAAGAGCTGACATTAGCTATGGTTTTGCAGAAGCAAACACTACATTCGGTAAAATCGGCGTTAAAGTATGGATATGCAGAGGTGAAGTTCTGAGAAAGAAAGGTTCATTATTGTCAGACAATCAGGAACCAACAAAAGCACTTTCAGACAACAGAGATAACAAGAAAAAAAGAAGACCAAACAATAACTTTAATAAAAGAGATAAAAAGTAATAAGTCCTGAAGGAAGGAGGAAATTATTATGTTAATGCCTAAAAGAGTAAAACACCGTAAGCAGCAAAGAGGTAGAATGACTGGAGTTGCAACAAGAGGCAACAAGGTTACTTACGGCGAATATGGGCTTCAAGCACTTGAACCCGCTTGGATAACATCAAACCAGATAGAAGCTGCCAGAAGAGCTATGACTAGATCAGTTAAGAGAGGCGGACAAATTTGGATTAAAATATTCCCAGATAAACCAGTTACAAAAAAACCTGCCGAAACTCGTATGGGTAAAGGTAAGGGATCACCTGAGTACTGGGTGGCAGTTGTAAAACCTGGCAGAATAATGTTCGAAATGTCAGGGGTTTCAGAAGAAGTAGCCAGAGAAGCAATGAGACTTGCCATGCATAAATTGCCTATCAAATGCAAATTTGTTACCAAGGATCAGGCAGCAGAAAAGGATGGTGAAGCAAATGAAAGCTAATGAACTAAGAAATAAATCAGTTGATGAATTGAACAAGTCTGTAGTTGACTTAAAGACAGAACTTTTCAATTTAAGATTTCAACTTGCAACCGGAGAGCTTGACAATCCGATGAGAATAAATAAGGTCAAGAAAGATATTGCACGTGTTAAGACAGTTCTCAGAGAACGTGAATTGAACATTAACGCTCAATAAGAAAGGAGGATATTTACTTTGGAAAGAGGCAACAGAAAAGTAAGAATTGGAAAAGTAGTCAGTGATAAAATGGATAAAACAATAGTAGTTGCTACTGAGAAACTTGTAGCACATCCTCTTTATAAGAAACAAATAAAAATGACTAAGAAATACAAGGCACATGATGAAGAGAATATGTGCAAAATAGGTGACACTGTTAAAATAATGGAAACAAGACCATTATCAAAAGAAAAATGTTGGAGAGTCATCGAAATATTAGAGAAAGCTAAATAAACCCTAAGACAATTGAAGGGAGGTAGAAGACATGATACAAACTGAGTCGAGGTTAAGAGTCGCAGACAATTCTGGAGCAAAAGAAGTTCTTGTAATAAGAGTAATGGGCGGTTCCGTTAGAAAATATGGTAACATTGGCGATATAATTGTATGTGCGGTTAAATCTGCAACACCTGGAGGAGTTGTTAAGAAGGGTGATGTTGTTAAGGCGGTTATAGTGAGAACTAAGACTGGCGTAAGAAGAAAAGATGGCACATATATAAAATTCGATGAGAATGCAGCTGTTATCATCAAAGATGATAAAACACCAGTTGGAACACGTATATTTGGACCTATAACAAGAGAATTAAGAGATGGAAAATTCATGAAGATAATCTCACTAGCACCGGAAGTACTTTAATGGGAGGTGTATAAAGATGCACGTAAAAAAAGGCGATAAAGTTGTAGTTATAGCAGGCAGCGACAAAGGTAAGATAGGTAAAGTTCTTACAAGCATGCCAAAACAAAATAGAGTCATCGTTGAAGGTGTAAAAATGATTACAAAGCATCAAAAGCAGACTAATCAAATGCAGCAAGCAGGCATTTTGCACCAGGAAGGCACTATTAATGTTTCCAATGTTATGCTATATTGCGATAAATGCAAATCAGGCGTAAGAACTGAAACTAAAATAGAAAACGGAAAAAAAGTAAGAGCATGTAAAAAATGCGGTACACTGATTTAATATAATGCTCGAAGGGAGGTACGAATTATATGGCTAGATTAAAAACGACATATAACGAACAAGTAGTGCCGGCGCTGATGGAAAAATTTCAGTATAAAAGCATTATGCAGGCACCTAGAATAGAAAAAATCATAATTAATATGGGCGTTGGTGAAGCTAAAGAAAACCAAAAATTCTTAGAAAACGCCGTAGAAGAAATGACTATCATAGCAGGTCAAAAACCTGTAGTTACTAAAGCTAGAAAATCAATTTCTAACTTTAAATTAAGAGAAGGCATGGCAGTTGGTTGCAAGGTAACTTTAAGAGGAAATCACATGTATGAATTCCTTGACAAACTTGTAAATGTGGCTTTACCTAGAGTTAGAGACTTCAGAGGCGTTTCAAAAACAGCTTTTGACGGAAGAGGAAACTACGCTTTAGGAATTAAAGAACAATTGATATTTCCAGAAATCAATTACGATAAAATCGATAAAATAAGAGGTATGGACATAATCATAACAACCACAGCTAATACAGATGAGGAAGCACGTGAGCTTTTGAAATTAATGGGAATGCCTTTTAGTAAGTAAGGGAGGGAGCGAAATTATGGCAAAAACATCTCTAAAAGTTAAACAACAGAGAAAACAGAAATTCTCTACAAGAGAATATACAAGATGCAAGATTTGTGGAAGACCTCATGCTTATTTAAGGAAATTCGGTATATGCCGTATATGCTTTAGAGAACTGGCTTATAAAGGTCAGATACCTGGCGTTAAAAAAGCTAGCTGGTAAAATTTATAAAATGGAAGGAGGTTACTTACATGGTAATGACAGATCCTATCGCAGATATGTTAACGAGAATAAGAAATGGCAATAAAGCAAAGCACGAATTTGTTGATGTACCGTCTTCAAAGATAAAGAAAGAATTAGCAACAATTCTTTTGGAAGAAGGTTATGTTAAGGGTTTTGATGTTATAGATGATGGAAAGCAAGGTATTATAAGAGTTGAACTTAAATACCAGCAAAACAAGGAAAGAGTTATAACTGGCATTAAGAGAATATCTAAACCGGGACTAAGAGTTTACGTAGGAAAAGATGAAACTCCAAAGGTATTGGGTGGCTTAGGAATAGCTATACTTTCTACATCACAAGGTATTATAACAGACAAAAAAGCAAGAACACAGGGAGTTGGCGGAGAAGTAATCTGCTACGTATGGTAATAATAAACGAATAGGAGGTGCTAAGATGTCAAGAATAGGTATTAAACCTGTAACTATACCTGCAAATGTTGAAGTTAAAATCGACAAAAACAATTATGCAGTTGTTAAGGGACCAAAGGGACAGCTTGAACAACAGCTGGCTAAATCCATGAAAATAGAAATCGAAGGAACTGAATTAACAGTTTCAAGACCTAATGATGAAAAAACAAACAGATCTCTTCACGGATTGACAAGAACTCTCATCAGCAACATGGTAGTTGGTGTTACTGCAGGTTTCGATAAGACACTTGAAATCGTAGGTGTTGGATATAGAGCACAAAAGCAAGGAAACAAATTGGTATTGAACTTAGGTTTCTCACATCCTGTTGAAATGGAAGATCCACAAGGAATTGAAACAGCTGTAGAAGGAACTAACAAGATAATAGTAAAAGGTATAGATAAACAGCAAGTAGGTAATTACGCGGCAGTTATTAGAGACTGGAGAAGACCTGAACCTTACAAAGGAAAGGGTATTAAGTACACTAATGAAGTTGTTAGACGTAAAGCTGGTAAAACTGGTAAATAATTAAGAAAGGAGTGAGTATTAGTGCTTAAAAAAATTGATAAAAATCAAAAGAGAAAAGAAAGACACTATAGTATAAGAAATAAAGTCGTAGGAACTCCTGAGAGACCAAGATTGAATATATTTAAAAGCTCTAAGCACATATACGCTCAAGTAATTGATGATGCTACTGGAACAACTCTTGCATCTGCATCTACACAAGATAAAGAATTGAGAGACCAGGTAGCTGAGCTTACTAAGACTGATGCAGCAAAATTAGTTGGCAAAACAGTAGGAGAAAGAGCGAAGAATAAAGGTATAAATACAGTAGTTTTCGACAGAGGCGGCTATTTATATCATGGCAGAGTTAAAGTACTTGCTGACGGAGCAAGAGAAAGCGGACTTGAATTTTAATAAGGAGGTTAGTCATGGAGCAGCGTGGACGTATAGATGCAAGCCAACTGGATGTGAAAGAAAAAGTTATCAGCATCAACCGTGTAACTAAAGTTGTTAAAGGTGGTAGAAACTTTAGATTCAGCGTATTGGTTGTTGTTGGTGATGAAAATGGTCATGTTGGAATAGGAATGGCAAAAGCTGTTGAAATTCCAGATGCTATTAGAAAAGCAATCCAGGATGCTAAAAAGAACATGATCGAAGTGCCACTGAAAGATACAACAGTGCCACATGAAATAATTGGCAGATATGGCGCAGGCAGAGTTCTTGTTAAACCAGCCAAAGAAGGTACTGGAATCATAGCCGGCGGTCCTGTTCGTGCAGTATTAGAACTTGCAGGAATAAGAGATATAAGAACAAAGTCTTTGGGATCAAGCAACCCAAGAAACGTAGTAAATGCAACAATTGAAGCCTTAAAACTTCTTAAGAAGCCTGAAGATGTAGCAAAAATCAGAGGTAAATCTGTAGAAGAAATATTAGGTTAAGAGGTGAAATTATGGCAACGATAAAAATTAAACAAACAAAAAGCAAGATCGGTAGAACACCTAACCAGGTTAAAAACATTAAAGCTTTAGGTTTGAGAAAAATAGGCCAGATAGTTGAAAAAGAAGATACTCCTCAAATCAGAGGAATGATCAAAAAAGTCGACTTCATGGTAGAGGTTATTGAATAAGACTATAAGGAGGTGTTAAAGATGAAACTTCATGAATTAAAACCTAGTCCTGGTAGTTCAAAAAACAGAAAAAGATTAGGAAGAGGTACAGCTACAGGACAGGGTAAGACAGCCGGCAGAGGTATGAATGGACAAAAATCACGTTCTGGCGGCGGAGTAAGACCAGGATTTGAAGGCGGACAGATGCCTCTTTACAGGAGACTGCCAAAGAGAGGATTTACTAATGTCTTTGGAACAGTGTTTGCTGAGATAAATGTTGAAGTGTTAAACCAATTCGAAGATGGAGCAGAGGTTACTCCAGAAGTTCTTAAGTCAGAGGGTATTGTTAAAAAACAACTTGATGGTATTAAGATACTGGGAAACGGTGAACTTGCTAAGAAGCTTACAGTTAAAGCTCATAAATTCAGCAAATCAGCGGTAGAAAAAATCGAAGCTGCCGGCGGAAAAGCTGAGGTGATTTAAGTTGTTTGAAACTTTAAAAAATGCATGGAAAATACCTGATTTAAGAAAAAGAATGATTTTTACTTTTTTAATGTTAGTAGTGTACAGATTAGGCGCTGTAATACCTGTTCCAGGAATAGATAAAGCAGTTGTTCAAAACATGTTTTCAGGCACAGCAGGAGGTCTGCTGGATTTCTTTGATATGATGTCCGGCGGTGCTTTCAAAGATTTTACAATATTTGCATTAAATATTTATCCATACATTACGTCTTCTATAATTCTTCAGTTGTTGGCAATTGCAATTCCATCAATTGAACAATTTTTCAAAGCAGAAGACGGAAAGAAAAAAATGGCTCAATGGACCAGATATGTAACTGTTATACTGGCATTGATACAAGCTACAGCATACAGCGTTGGATTCTTTAATTCAGCAATCATTGACAAAAGCTTCTTATCAATAGTTTCAGTAGTAATAGTACTTACAGCAGGAACAGCATTCTTGATGTGGCTGGGAGAGTTAATTACAGACAAAGGTATTGGCAACGGTATATCACTGATAATAATGATTGGTATAGTATCCCGCTATCCTAGAGACTTTGGAACTATGATTTTCCAGGTTCAAAACGGAGCGGTAAATATAATAGAAATCTTAATATTCCTGATATTTGCTTTCTTCATAGTTGTTGGAGTAATAGCTATCCAGCAAGGTGAAAGAAAAGTACCGGTGCAGTATGCAAAAAGAGTTGTAGGAAGAAAAATGTATGGCGGACAAAGCACACACATTCCTATGAAAGTGTTAATGGCAGGAGTTATGCCGGTAATATTTGCTTCAACACTCTTGGCAATACCACAGACATTGGCATTCTTCTTCCCAAGCATGGCAGAGGGAGTACAAAAGTATTTCTCAACAGCTCAAAGTCCAGGAATATATGTTTATACAATCTTAAATATATTATTGATAATATTCTTCACATATTTCTATACAGCGGTACAGTTCAATCCATTTGAATATTCAAATACCCTCAAAGAAAATGGAGGATTTATACCTGGAATCAGACCAGGCAGACCAACTGCAGAGTATTTAAACAAAGTTTTAAACAGAATAACAATAGCAGGTGCAATATCACTTGCAATAATAGCGACAATACCAACTTTAGTATTTTCATTTACGGATTTGAACATTAACTTTGGCGGAACGTCACTGTTGATTGTAACCGGCGTAGCTCTCGAGACAATGAAGCAAGTTGAAGCTCAGATGTTGATGAGACACTACAAAGGATTTTTGAAGTAAGAGAGGTAAGGAAAATGAGAGCAATTTTATTGGGGCCTCCCGGAGCCGGAAAAGGAACTCAGGCAGACACCATAGTAAAGGAATTTTCAATACCACATATATCCACAGGTGATATATTCAGAAAAAATATTAAAGAAGGAACTGTTCTGGGCAAAAAAGCTAAAGAATATATGGATCAGGGTTTACTTGTTCCGGATGAACTGACAGTGGAACTTGTCAAGGACAGATTGCTTGATGAAGATTGCAAAAATGGATTTCTGTTAGACGGATTTCCAAGAACAATATTCCAGGCAGATGCTTTAGAAGAAGCTTTAAAGGACATGGATCAGAGTCTTGATTATGTAGTTAATATAGAAGTAAGAAAAGAACTTCTCATTGAAAGAGCTGTTGGAAGAAGAGTGTGTAAAGACTGCGGTCAGACATACCATATGACTTTCAACAAACCAACAGTGGAAGGTGTTTGTGACAATTGTAAAGGCGAACTTCTTCAGCGCAAGGATGATACTGAAGAGACTGTTACCAAAAGAATTAATGTTTACCAGGAGCAGACTGAACCGCTTATAGAATATTACACCAATAAAGGTATAATAGTTAACATAGACGGTGAAAAACCTATAGCTGAGGTTGGCAAAAACATTGTTGCAAAATTGAGGAATAAATAGTATGATTATCCTCAAAACAAGAAGAGAAATAGAAATTATGAGAAAAGCCGGACGTTTGGTGGCACAGTCTCATGAACTTGTGAGAAAGTACATTAAACCCGGAGTTACTACTAAAGAAATTGATCAGATGGTTGAAGATTTCTTAAGATCTCAAAATGCGATACCTACATTCAAAGGTTACGGAGGATTTCCATATTCAATATGCGCTTCGGTAAATGAAGAAGTTGTTCATGGATTTCCAAACAGCAGAAAACTTATAGAAGGCGACATTGTCAGCATTGATATAGGTGCTACTTTTGAAGGATATGTGGGAGACAGCGCAAAAACATTCCTCGTGGGAGAAGTTGACGACGAGAAGAGACGTTTAGTCGAAGCTACTCGACAAAGTTTCTATGAAGGAATAAAGTATGCAAAGACGTCTTACAGACTCTCAGACATATCGCATGCAGTACAGCAGTATGCAGAAAGTCAAGGGTTCTCGGTTGTAAGAGATTACGTTGGGCACGGAGTTGGGAAGGATATGCATGAATCACCGCAAATACCTAACTTCGGAAGACCTGGTAAAGGGCCGCGGCTGCAAGTTGGAATGGTCCTTGCTATAGAGCCTATGATAAACGCAGGAACATACAACGTGAAAGTCCTTGACAACAACTGGACTGTGGTGACCACAGACGGCAAACCGTCGGCTCACTATGAACATACTGTTGCTATTACAGACGGCGAACCAGAGCTGTTAACCGTATTATAGGGGTGATTTATTGGAATTTACAACAGATATTAAAATTGGTCAGATAGTGAAATCCAAGGCAGGCAGAGATAAAGGAAGAATATTTATTGTATGCAACGTTGCGGATGAACAAAATGTATTGGTATGTGACGGAGATCTCAGAAAGCTAGATTCTCCTAAAAAGAAAAAAATTAAACATTTAATGATTTATAATACAGTATTGACAGAATTTGCATTCAAGTTACAATGTAACGAAAATCTCGATGATGCATATGTGAGAAAGCTACTTGAGCCCTTCACAAAAAATGTATCTGTAGAAATGGAGGTTGAGTGATCAATGTCCAAGAAAGATGTTATAGAAGTCGAAGGAAAAGTCCTGGAAGCACTTCCTAATGCAATGTTCATAGTTGAGCTTCAGAACGGACACCAGATTTTAGCGCATATTTCTGGAAAACTGAGGATGAACTATATCAGGATTCTTCCGGGAGATACTGTAGCTGTTGAATTATCACCATATGATTTGACAAGAGGAAGAATAACCTGGAGGAAAAAGTAAGGAGGTATTACAATGAAAGTAAGACCATCAGTAAAACCAATGTGCGAGAAATGCAAGATTATCAGAAGAAAAGGCAAAGTTATGGTAATTTGCGAAAATCCAAAGCACAAACAAAAACAAGGCTAGACAGATATAAAATAGAAGATTAAGTGCTACTGAGGTAGGAGGTGTAAGCTTAATGGCCAGAATCGCTGGTGTGGATTTACCAAGAGAAAAAAGAGTTGAAATCGGTCTGACATATATCTATGGTATAGGCAGAAAGACTTCAAACCAGATATTAAAAGACACAGGTATTAACGCTGATACAAGAGTTAAAGACCTGACTGAAGATGAAATACAACAGTTAAGAACTGAAATAGATAAGCATCCTGTTGAAGGTGACTTGAGAAGAGAAATAGCGTTGAATATTAAGAGATTAAAAGAAATCAACTGCTACAGAGGCTTAAGACATAAAAAAGGATTGCCTGTCAGAGGACAAAACACTAAAAACAATGCTAGAACTAGAAAAGGTCCTAAGAGAGTTTCAGGGAAAAAATCTAAAAAATAAAAGGAGGGACTTAAGTGGCAGCTAAAAAACAACAAAAAACAAGAGTAAGAAAAAGAGAACGTAAAAATATTGAAAAAGGCCAGGCACATATTAAGTCAACTTTTAACAATACACTTGTAACTCTTACTGACTTGCAGGGAAACGCGCTTTCTTGGGCTAGTTCAGGACAATTGGGATTCAAGGGTTCAAGAAAATCAACTCCATATGCAGCTAGCATGGTTGCAGAAGAAGCAGCAAAAAGAGCTATGGAACATGGTTTGAAGACAGTAGAAGTGTACGTTAAAGGACCGGGCTCAGGCAGAGAAGCAGCAATAAGATCTTTGCAGGCAGCTGGACTGGAAGTTAATTTAATAAAAGACGTTACTCCAATACCACATAATGGTTGCAGACCACCAAAACGTAGAAGAGTATAATTAGAAACGAGGTGAAAAGATGGCAAGATATACTGGACCTGTTTGCAGAATATGCAGAAGAGAAGGATTAAAGTTATATTTAAAAGGTGACAGATGTTACACTGACAAGTGTTCTATAGGAAGAAGAAACTATGCTCCTGGACAGCACGGTCAAAACAACAAGAAACTGACTAACTACGGTATTCAGTTGAGAGAAAAACAAAAAGTTAGAAAGTATTACGGAGTTTTGGAAGGACAATTTGCTGAAGCTTTTAAAGTTGCAGATAAAATGTCTGGAAAAACTGGTGATAACTTATTGAAATTGATGGAGCTTAGATTTGACAATGTAATATACAGATTAGGCTTTGCAAGTTCAAGACCAGAAGCAAGACAATTGGTAGTTCACGGTCATTTTACAGTAAACGGTAAGAAGGCTGATATTCCATCAATGACTCTTTCAGTTGGCGATGTAATAAAGGTTAAGGAAAAGAGCCAAAGCTCTGACAAATTCAAAGCTTTAGTTGAAAATCACAAAAAAACTGCACCACAATGGCTGCAAGTTGAACCTGAAAACTTCACAGGCAGAATAATAGCTGAACCTGCGAAAGAAGATATTGAAATACCAATAGAAGAGCATCTGATTGTCGAGTTGTACTCTAAGTAGTAAGAATTAAGAATTATTACCCTCGACATACATCACATCTAAGGAGGGTTGGGATGATAGAAATAGAAAAACCTAATATTACGTTAATTGAAAAGAATGATGATAACTCATATGGGAAGATAGTTGTTGAACCACTTGAAAGAGGTTACGGAACAACACTTGGAAATTCGCTCAGAAGAATACTACTTTCATCGTTACCAGGAGCTGCTGTTACATCTATCAACATCCAAGGTGTATTGCATGAATTTTCTACAATACCTGGAGTAAGAGAAGATGTAACAGAGATAATTCTTAATATTAAGAATCTGGCTGCGAAAATGAACGTGCCCGGACCTGTGCAGCTTTTAATAGACGCAAAGGGACCTAAAGAGGTTACAGCAGCAGATATTATAACAGGGGGCGACGTTGATATAATCAACGAAGATTTGCATATTGCAACTCTTGAAGAAGGTTCCGAGCTCATTATTGAGATGGAAATGGAACAAGGAAGAGGATATGTAATTGCTGAAAGAAACAAGAAGGATAGCCAGTCAATCGGCGTAATCCCAATTGATTCAATCTACACGCCTGTTAAAAAAGTAAACTTCTCAGTGGAAGACACCAGAGTTGGAAACAGAACAGATTTTGACAAATTGACAATCGAGATTTGGACTAACGGAACAATTGAACCTGAAGAAGCAGTTTCTTTAGGAGCAAAAATATTGAACGAACATCTCAACTTGTTCATATCATTGACAGAACATATTAACGATGTTGAAATAATGATTGAAAAAGAAGAAGATGAAAAAGAAAAAGTTTTGGAAATGACAATAGAGGAACTTGATTTATCAGTAAGATCCTACAACTGTCTGAAGAGAGCAGGAATCAATACTGTAGAGGAACTTACATACAAGTCAGAAGATGACATGATGAAAGTTAGAAACCTCGGAAAGAAATCTTTGGATGAAGTAGCGAAGAAACTTGAAGAGTTGGGTTTGTCTTTAAGGAAAAATGATAATTAGCAGTAAAAGGAGGACTAAGCATGGGTAGTCACAGAAAGCTTGGTATCAAGTCTGACCACAGAGTAGCAATGTTAAGAAACATGACTGCTGACTTAATTAACAATGGCAGAATGGTTACAACAGTAACTAGAGCCAAAGAATTAAGAAGAGTTGCAGAAAGAACTATTACTCTTGGTAAAAGAGGAGATCTACATGCAAGACGTCAAGCAGCAGCTTATTTATATGATAAAAATGCAGTAAGTAAGCTATTTGAAGAAGTTGCTCCTAAATACAAGGATAGAAACGGTGGATACACTAGAATTCTAAAATTGGGACCACGCAGAGGCGATGGAGCAGAAATGGCAATAATTGAATTAGTATAATTCAATTAGCAATATAGTTGACTTAATCCCGCAGGTGCATACCTGCGGGATTTTAGTATGCGCGAATTCGACAAATTTTTTACCTTTAAATTAAAGAATTTTGAAATTCATGTTTATAAAGCTTGTTTCAACATACCCTTATTGGGTAAAATAACGTTAACATTGTGTTGAGGAGAACTTATGGATAGTAAAAAAATATCTGCATGGGAAGCTGCAATGCTTATTGCAGGAAGCGGTCTTGGAACCGGAATTCTTGCCATTCCCTACGCTGCTTCAAGGACAGGCTTGTTTGGAATAGTATTCTCAGTAGCTGCTGCATTTGCTGCAAGTGCACTCATGCATCTGCTGGTTGCAGATCTTGTTTTGAATTCTAAAAATTCTACGCAGCTCATGGGAATTTTCAAGGAGCACTTGTTTAAAGGAAAAAATGAAAGACTGTATTCGACTTTGTTTTTTGCAGTGCTTGCAGTGGTGCTTCTTTTCAACCTTGCAATATATATTTTGGTTGCTGCAGAAGTATTAACTGAATCTTTTGGTATTGCTCCTTCAGTTTCAAAAATAATATTTTACGGCGTCAGTTCTTTAATAGTTGTTGCAGGAATAAAAATAATAGGTGTCAGTGAAAAGTATTCCATGATTATAATTGGTGGTGTGGTATTGTTTTTAACTGTCAAGTCCGTGAACCATTCTGTAAGGAATATGGAACTAACTTTTGGAAGCTATAGGGGAGCACTTGCATTGTACGGACTGGTGATGTTTTCATTTTCTGCATTGTTTTCCATTCCTCAGGCTGCAAACAACATTGAAAATAAAAATAAGTTAAAGACTGCAATAATCGCAGGGATTGCAATTAATGCAGCCATAACTCTCTTTTTTACATTTTCTGTAATAAAAGCTTCAGATACTGTAACTCAGGTTGCCACCATAGGGCTTAGCAGCTCTCTAGGAAATGTGACAAAGGTAGTGTGTGCTTTGTTTGTTGTTTTGGCAATGTTCACTTCATATTTGTCCATAGCCCTGGCTCAGATTGACATAATCTGCACTGAGATTAAAGTGAAAAGGAATGGTGCCTTCATGGGGGCCACGGTTCCTTCTCTTTTGGCGGCACTGTTTCTTCCCATTAGTTTCATATCAATGATTCAGGTGGTTGGGGGCATAGTTGCAGTCATAACGTCACTGCTTGTCATACCCGGTTACATAAAAGCCACAGAACATTCAAGGGGAAATCTTATGCTTGGAAGACTGGGAAAAAACAAGTTATTGCTGAGCATAGTGTTGGTATCATATATTTTAATGGCAGTTTCTTCGTTTATAAACTAAAGTCAAAGGAAGGATAAAATGAAAATAGCACTGTTAGCTCCAGCTGGTGCAATGCACCGCTACAACGGAATGTTTCATAAAAATCTTCACTATGCGCCCATAACCCTGGCTCTACTTGCAGCACTTGTTCCTGAAGAACTGGGCGCTGATGTAAAAATTTATGATGAAACGGCTGAAAAAATTCCTCTTGATATTAATGTTGACATAGTTGCAATTACCTGCATTACAGGAACTGCTTCAAGGTGCTACAGGTATGCCGACTATTTCAGAAAAAGAGGCATAAAGGTAATTTTAGGAGGAGTTCATCCTTCTCTTAAGCCCTATGAAGCAATGGAACATGCTGATTCAGTTGTTGTGGGACTGGGAGAAAACAATTTTCCGAGAGCATTAAGAGATTTCCGGGATGATTGCATGCAGAGACTGTATTTTCAAGGAGAAAACACCACTGTTGAAAATCGTCCTCTACCCCGCAAAGACCTTTTAAAAGAAGATAAATACATTACATTGAACACTGTAGAGGCAATACGTGGATGCAACTTAAACTGCACATTCTGCGCCTATCCTAAGGCTTTTGGAAATAAGCTCTACAAGAGGACAGTACAAAATATAATAGATGAAATAAAAACTCTTAAGGGCAGGTTTGTTGTCTTTCCTGATGTTAATTTAATAGCAGACACTACATTTGCAAAGGAGCTTTTTAGGGAAATAATACCTCTTAAAAAGTGGTGGTTCGGTCTGACAACTTCAGCAATAGGAGCTGACGATGAACTCATTGAGCTGTTTGAAAAAAGCGGCTGCAAGGGACTCCTCATAGGATTTGAGTCTGTAAATCAGGAAACCCAGAATAGCATGAGAAAAGGCGTCAACAAAGTTTATGAATACCAGCTTCTCATGGATAAATTACACTCTCACGGCATAATGGTAATGGGATGCTTTGCCTTTGGAAGCGACGATGATGAAATAGACGTATTTTTAAGAACTGTAAATTTGTGTCTGGAAGCAAAAATAGATTTGCCAAGGTTTTCTGTTATTACTCCATTTCCTGGAACAGATTATTACAGGCAGCTTGAAAGGGAAGACAGAATAATTGAAACGGACTGGTCCATGTACGACGTGGAGCATGTTGTTTACAGACCAAAGAATATGACTGTAAATGAACTTGAAGAAGGAATCAAATTAGCTTGGAAGGAATCTTATTCAGTTAAAAATATAATAAAGCGCATAGACATAAAAAATTTATGGAAAATCAATATTTTATATGGCATTTATTTCGGCCTGAATTTCGGATATAAAAAATATGCTGAATCTTTTGAAGTGTACGGCAAATCTGTTATGGCTGACAATTCTGATATTCCAGATTAAAGGAGCAATATGAACATAGCATTTATAAGACCCGGCATGTTCGGGAATAAGTCAAGGGATGCAATGATGCCCCTTGTTTTTGCAATAATAAAGCCTCTTACAAAGGCACCCATAGAATTTTATGATGAAAAAATAGAAAAATTGCCAGAAAATCTTGATGCTCAAGTTGTGGCCATGACTGTGGACACATTTTCCGCCAGACGGGCTTATTTTCTTGCACAAAAGTACAAAAAAGAAAATAAAATTGTAATCATGGGAGGATTTCATCCGACCATGGTTCCCGATGAATGCCTACATTATGCAGATGCTGTTGTAGTGGGAGAAGCAGAAGACACATGGCCCATGATTGTTGAAGACCTTAAGAAAAACTCCATAAAGAAAAAATATATAAGCAAAAACAATTCGGATTTGTACCAAGTGAAATATGACTACACGGTTTTTAACGGAAAATATTACAACAACATTGCATTGGTGCAGTTTGGCCGGGGATGCAGGTATAGCTGTGATTTCTGTTCCATAAACGCTTTTTATAAAGGAAGTGTGCGCACAAGAAATGTTGAAAATGTAGCAATTGACATTAAA
This sequence comes from Sedimentibacter sp. B4, assembly GCF_000309315.1. NCBI lineage: Bacteria > Bacillati > Bacillota > Tissierellia > Sedimentibacter > Sedimentibacter sp. B4. The sequence goes on along the minus strand of NZ_CANG01000931.1, from coordinate 53,109 downwards.
AAAATTAAGGAAAAATATATTTTCTTCGTAGACGACAACATTTTTGCAGACAGGGAAAAAGCTGTAAATCTTTTCATGGCCATGAAGAAACTCAGAAAGAAATGGGCATGCCAAATATCAATGGACATAGCAGAAAACGCCGAAATTTTGAAAATCATGAAACATAGCGGCTGTATGATGGTTCTCATTGGTTTTGAATCTTTAAATGAAGAAAACTTGAAAAAGATGAACAAGAAGGCAAACATGAGATTTGATTATGAAAAAGCTTTGAAGAATATTTATGGTGCAGGACTCATGGTTTACGGCACATTTGTAATAGGCTATGGGGAAGACACAGTGGATTCTGCACAGGAGATAGTGGATTTTACTGTACATCATAAATTTGCAATTGCAAATTTCAATCCTATCATGGCAATGCCGGGTACTGCCCTATATGAGAGGCTTAAGTGGGAGAACAGGCTTACTGCCGACACGTGGTGGCTTGAAAAAAACTACAGGTACGGAGATTCAATGATTGTTCCTGAAAACATGACTGGCATACAACTTTCAGAAAGCTGCAGAGATGCACGTTATTCATTTTATTCCTTGGGAAATATTTTTAAAAGAATGATGAGTCGAAGCAATTTAAAAAATGTGCATGTCTATTTGATTACCAATCTGGTATCCAGATTTGAAATAATGTTCAAACAGGGAAGGAAACTTGGTGGCAGAGATGAAAATTACGCTGATTAAACCAAACATAGGAAGAAGAGGCCACAGTCTGTATGTGGATGAAAGCAGGATGGAGCCCCTGCAGCTTGGAATACTTGCTGCACTCACCCCACCTGACATAGAAGTTGTAATGTACGATGACAGGGCAGAAGTTATTCCCTATGATGAAGAAACAGACCTTGTATGTATAACTGTTGAAACATTCACTGCAAGAAGATCCTATGAAATAAGCCGTCAGTTCATGGACAAGGGAGTCAAAGTACTCATGGGAGGAATGCATGCCATGCTTATTCCTTCTGAGGTTAAGGAACATGCAACAAGCGTAATGATTGGAGATGCAGAAGACAAGTGGCCGGAAATGATAGAGGATCTGCGTAATGGATGTTTAAAGGATGAATATGTCTGCAGTGAAGTTACTGTTCCTCAAAAAGGAATAATCGCAAGAAGGGATATTTTCAAGGGAAAAAACTATCTTCCCATTACACTTTTGCAGTTTAGCAGGGGATGCAGGAATTCATGCAGCTTTTGTGCTTCAAGCGTATATTTCAAACACCACCATTACTGCAGGGATGTTTCTGAAGTAATTGAAGAAATCAAAAGCCAGGAAAGGAAGGTGTTGTTTTTTGTTGACGACAACATTGTTGGCAACAAGGAAAAAGCCAAGGAACTGTTTCAAGCTATCATACCTCTGAAAATTAAATGGGTAAGTCAGGCAAGCCTTGATATGCTTGAAGATAAAGATCTTATGGACCTTATGGTAAAAAGCGGCTGTATGGGTCTTGTGGTAGGCTTTGAATCAATAAAGACTGAAAGCATAGAAGCCATGAAAAAGGGAATCAACAAAAGTTATGCAGACAATGAGTACAAAGAAGCAATCATATTGCTTAAATCATATGGACTTCAGATATGGGCTGCCTTCACTCTGGGCCATGACACAGACACACTTGATTCAATCAAAGAAACATACAATTTTGCCCTTAAAAATAAATTTTCCTTTTCTGCATACAACATTTTGATGCCATATCCGGGAACTCCTCTTTACAATGAACTTTTAAGTAAAGAAAGACTTCTTTATGACGGTAAGTGGTGGCTCCATCATGATTACAGGTTCAACTATGCATCGTTTATTCCAAAGAACATGTCGGCTATTGAGCTTACGGAAATATCATTCTGGTGCAGGAAAAATTACAATTCTGTGAGTTCCATAATTTACAGGGCATTTGATTTTAAAACAAACATGCGAAATCCTTACAAGCTTTTGACATACATGTTATACAACCCAATATTCAAAAAAGAAGTTTTCAGGAAACAAGGAATGAAATTTGGATTTAAGGACGGACAATGATGAAAATAACATTTGTTTTGCCTGGAATAGGCAGGAAGAAAAATGAAAAATATTTAAAGTCCTGGCTCATGGAACCATTGACCATTGCAGTTTTAAATAAGCTCACTCCAGAAATATATGAAAGAAATTTTTTTGACGACCGCATTGAAGAAATTGACTATGATTGTGAAACTCATGTGGTGGCAATAACAGTTGAAACGTATACGGCCAGAAGAGCGTATGAAATTGCAGATAGATTTAAACAAAGAGGAAAAATAGTTGTCATGGGAGGATACCATTCAACATTGGCAGAACATGAAGTTATTAAGCACGCCGACATAGTGGTCAAGGGGAATGCTGAAGAAGTGTGGGAAGAAGTGCTCAGGGACATTGAAAACAAAAATTTCCGCAATATATATGAAGGCAAAATGAGCATTGACTACGGGCTTCCGGACAGAAGCATTTATGCTGACAAACAAAATAAATACCTTCCAATTTCATTGGTTGAAATAGGAAGGGGTTGTCGCCACCTGTGTGAATTTTGCTCCATCCATTCATATTACAACGGAAATTATATGCACAGAAAAATAAGTGACATAGTGGAAGAAATTAAAATGTGCCGCAATAAAATTTACTTTTTTGTGGATGACAGCATTTTTTCAGACAGAGATTTTGCTAGAGAACTTTTTAAAGAAGTAGAAAAACTAAATATCATATGGGTGACTCAGGTCACTCTTGACATTGCCCGTGATGAAGAAATTCTTAATTTAATGAAAAAAAGCGGATGCGAAATGATTTTAATAGGGTTTGAATCAATTGATCCTAAAAACCTGGAGCAAATGAACAAGACATGGTCGGTTCGTCTTGGAGAAAGGGACGAGCTTGTTGATAAAATTCACAAATGCGGCATAAGCATCTATGCAAGTTTTGTATTTGGATTTGATCATGATGACGAGGAAAGCTTCATAAAAAATCTTGAATTTTGCAGACGCCATGAGTTTTTTGTAACCGCCTTCAATCATTTATTGGCTTTTCCGGGAACAAGAACATATGAACGATTTCTGGAGGAAGGAAGACTGTTTCATGAAAGCTGGTGGCTTGAAAAAGGATACACATTTGGCACAATCTCATTTATGCCGAAGCTTGTTTCTGACTTTGAGCTTAAAAATCTCTGCAGGAAGTACAAGAAAAAATACTATACATTCTTCTCCATATTAAAAAGAGGAATAACACTTTTAAGGCGCACAAAGAAGACTCTAATAAACATGGTGTACTGGTATCAGAACATTCTTTTTCATTTTGAAGTGGACAAGCGCTTTGGCATACCCATAGGCGAAAACATGGATGAGGATAACATATGATAAACAAGGTTGAAGAAGCCGTTAAAGAAGACGGCATTGAAATGCTTGAAATAATTGAATCAGAAACATCTAAGGGGGATATTGAACTTATTTACACCAGGAAGACAAATGCCTTTGAATCATACAAAAAAGAAAACAAGGATTCAAAGATTGCCATAATAAGGGACAAAAATGGAAAGATTGCTTTTCAGGCAGCCTGCATTCCCGGATGCTACTATGTTAACGGAAAAAAAGTATCTGCCGGATATGTAGGGGGAATAAGAAAAAGGAATGATTATAATGGCGTGATAAACTGGAAAGATGTAGTCCACTTTGTTGAAAAGCAGGATTTAGGTTTTTATCTTTGCTCATTTTTGTCCGGTAATGAAGCAGCAGAAAAAATGTTTTATAAAAAAAGAAGCTTTTTTCCAGAGCTCATGCCTCTATGCGACTACACAACATACATAATGAATCCCAAAATATTTACGAAAGTGTGTCCGGAAGGCTTAACATTCAGAAGTATAAAAAGTGATGACCTTTACAATGTCCATGAATTTTTAAGAATAGAAATGATAAAATATAATTTTTCAACGGTCATAAATAATATTACAGATTTTTACGGACTTAGTATTAATGATTGTTACGTCCTGGAAAAAAGAGGAGAAATACTTGCCTTCGGAGCGCTGTGGAACCAGAAAGGATTTAAGCAGTACATAGTTAAGGGATATTCAAAAACATTAAAAACAATTAGGAAATTTTCATTTGTTTCAAAATTTCTTGGGTACATAGAAATTCCTGAGGAAGGTAAAGAACTTGATTTTCCCATGCTTTCTTTTTTTTATTCAAAAGACGGAAACATGGAATACTACAGCTGCTTTTTAAACCAAATTGCCCGGATTATCAAAAAAAATTACAAAATGTTCGTCATAGGAATTTCCTCTGACGACCCGGCAGATTTGCTTTATAAAAAAATCAGGTCAATTAATTTCAAAAGCAAAATTTACTGTGCTGATTTCAAAGATGAATTAAATTTTGACCCTGCAACACCAAGACGCATTGAATGCGGATTGCTTTAGATTTCCTTAAATTTCAAACAATTTTACGTTAAGTTTGAATAACATGATTAAAATTACTGTTGTAAAATTATGTGATTGATGATATTATCTTAATGCGAAGTGACGCACAATTTAAATGAATACAGGTGTATGATGGACGATTACATAATTAAAATTGAAAATGTCAAGTTTAAATACAGCAAGGAAGATACGGACTACGCCGTTGACGGCTGCAGTCTGAATATTAAAAAAGGCGAGTTCACTGCTATAATCGGTCACAACGGTTCAGGCAAGTCAACTCTGGCAAAATTAATAAATTCCATACTTCTTCCTACAGAAGGAAAAATTTATGTAAAGGGAATGGACACAGCAGATGATTCCAAGCTCTGGGACATAAGACAGGCAGCCGGAATGGTTTTTCAGAATCCTGACAACCAGCTTGTTGCAACAATAGTTGAGGAAGACATCGCATTCGGACCTGAAAATCAAGGGGTTGAATCTTCTGAAATAAGAAGAAGGGTGGATGATGCCTTAAATGCTGTTGGAATGTATGAATACAGAAAAAGACCACCACATCTTTTATCTGGGGGACAAAAGCAGAGAATTGCCATAGCAGGTGTTCTTGCTCTTAATTCTGACTGCATAATACTGGATGAGCCAACAGCAATGCTTGACCCTTCAGGTAGGAAAGAAGTTATGGACACACTCAAAAAACTGGATGCCCAGGGTAAGACAATACTTCTCATAACTCATTACATGGATGAAGCCGTTCTTGCAGACAGGGTTGTTATTATGGACAAGGGAAATATAAAATTGGATGGTACCCCTAAAGACGTTTTTAAAAATATTGAAGCTATAAAAAAATTTGGACTTGATGTTCCACAAGTAACTGAGCTTGCACAGGAACTTGCCAAGGAAGGTCTTAATATACCACCTGATATAATAAACGTAAAGGATTTGGTGGATTTGTTATGTCAATAAAAGCAGAAAACATAAAATATATTTACAGCGAAGGAACACCTTTCAGGACTGTTGCTCTTGATGATATAAACCTGGAAATAAAAGAAGGGGACTTTCTGGGAGTAATAGGACACACCGGTTCCGGAAAATCCACGCTGATTCAGCTTTTAAACGGCCTGGAAAAACCATCTGACGGAAAAATAATTGTCAATGACACAGTTGTTGGGGAAGACAAGAAAAAGTTGAGCAAAATACGCCAGACTGTGGGTTTGGTTTTTCAGTATCCGGAATATCAGCTATTTGAAGAAACTGTTGCCAAGGATGTTGCCTTTGGTCCCATGAATTTAAACCTTTCCGAAGAAGAAACAGAAAAGAGAGTCAAGGAAGCCCTGGAGCTTGTAGGGTTTAACTATAAAAGCATAAAGGATGAATCACCGTTTGACCTTTCAGGAGGACAAAAAAGAAGAGTTGCCATTGCAGGTGTTCTTGCAATGAAACCTGATTACCTCATTCTTGATGAACCTACTGCAGGGCTTGATCCTGCAGGAAGAAATGAAATTTTCGAACAGATAAAGAAACTTCACAAAAAAGCAAATGTGACGGTTGTCCTTGTTTCTCACAGCATGGAAGACATTGCCAAGCTTGTAAACAGAGTAATAGTACTTTACAAGGGCAAAATACACATGCAGGGAACTCCAAAGGAAATTTATTCCCATTCTGAAGAACTTAAAAAAATCGGACTTGGAGTTCCTCAGGTAGCAGAAATCGTCAATGAACTTAGAAAACGAGGATTTAACATAAGGCCTGATATACTCACTGTTGAAGAAGCCAAGGAAGAAATACTCAAGGAAGTGAGGAGGAATTATGTTTAAAAATTTAACCATAGGACAGCATTATCCTGTCGAATCACCTGTTCACAATCTCGACCCAAGGGTTAAGATAATAATAACTCTGGCATTTTTGGTTTCATTGTTTTTGATTGACAGTTTTTCAACATATTTAATAGTTGTGGTGTTTCTTACAGCAGCCATTACAATATCAAAGGTTCCTGTAAAGTTTGTAATTAAGGGCTTAAGACCCATACTCATGATAATAATCATAACATTTGTTATTAATCTTCTAATGACACCAGGAAGAATAATTTTCCAGGCAGGATTTATCAAGATAACAGAGGAAGGTTTGAAACAGGCGGGTTTCATGGCCATAAGACTTACGCTTCTGATAATGGGAACATCGCTTCTTACACTTACAACATCGCCCATAATTCTGACTGATGGTATAGAAAGCCTCTTAAAGCCATTTAAAAGATTCGGACTTCCGGCTCATGAGCTTGCAATGATGATGACAATAGCACTTCGTTTCATTCCAACACTCATGGAGGAAACTGAAAAAATAATGAAGGCTCAGAAATCCAGAGGAGCCGATTTTGAAAGCGGAAACATTATGAGCAGGGCAAAAAATCTGGTGCCGCTATTGGTGCCGTTGTTTATAAGTGCATTCAGAAGGGCTGATGAACTGGCTATGGCAATGGAAGCAAGATGTTATAGAGGCGGAGAAAACAGAACACGCATGAGACAGCTTAAAATATCTAAGGGAGATTATGCTGCAACATTTATTTTTATTGTTTATTTTGCAGTTGTAATCGCATTGAAAATATGGTAAGAAACATTAAGTTAACAGTAGCCTATGACGGCACAAACTACAACGGATGGCAGACGCAGAAAAACGGCATCGGAATTCAGGAAGTTATAGAAAATGCTGCAGCCAGGGTAATGAAGCAGGAAATTGAACTGACTGGCTCCGGAAGGACTGACAGCGGGGTTCATGCTCTTGGGCAAGTAGCAAACTTCAAGGCTGATACAAGAATAGAAGAGCAAAAAATAAAAATTGCCCTTAATGCTAATTTGCCTCATGACATAAGCATTCTTGATAGTGTTGATGTTCCATTGGAATTTAATTCACGATTCGATGCTCACGACAAGACGTATATGTATCAGATATACAACAGCAGGGTAGGCAACCCATTTTACAGAAACTACTCAACGTTTGTTCCATCAATACTTGATGTGGACAAAATGGAGAAAGCTTTTAAACTGATAGTTGGCACTCATGACTTCAAAGCGTTCATGGCAGCCGGTTCACAGGCAAAGACAACTGTTAGGACAGTCTACAGCACAAGAATAGAAAAAGAAGGAAATCTCATCAGGCTTTATGTCACAGGAAGTGGATTTTTGTACAACATGGTGAGAATAATAGCAGGAACACTCATTGATGTGGGCAAGGGTCTAAAGGAAATATCATGTATAGAAAATGCCCTTGAAACAAAAGAAAGAGCCCTTCTGGGACAAACAGCAGCACCGGAAGGATTATTTTTGTTAAGTGTCAATTATAAAAAAGTATTATAGGAAAGAGAGCTTACCTATAATTAAAAAAAAGTCTTGACATTTAATTATAGGTAATATAAAATATCCTAGGTATGAAATGCAAAGAAAAACCGGTCCAATGCCCCGGAGTTAGGTTTTTTGAATAGATTGATATACAAATTTTAATATTGAAAATTACAGGAGGAAACAAGATGAAAAGCTTCTTGGCTAAACCTAATGAAGTTGAAAGGGCATGGTATGTTATAGATGCCGAAGGAAAAACTTTAGGTAGACTCGCAACTGAAGTTGCTAAACTTTTAAGAGGTAAACACAAAGCAATATATACACCAAGCGTTGATACAGGAGACTTTGTTATAGTAGTAAATGCTGAAAAAGTTGTATTGACAGGTAAAAAATTAGATCAGAAATTATACAGACACCACTCTCTATATCCAGGTGGATTGAAGGAAACTCCTTACAGAAACTTATTCCAGGATAAACCGACTCAACCTCTTTATCTTGCAGTAAAAGGAATGCTTCCAAAAAACAGCCTTGGAAGACAAATGTTGAAGAAACTTAAAGTATACGCTGGTCCAGAGCACAACAATCAAGCTCAGAAACCACAAGTATACGAGTTTTAATTAGGGAGGAGGACGATTAAATGAACGTACAATACAGAGGAACAGGCAGAAGAAAAAGCGCAATTGCTAGAGTAAGATTAGTTCCAGGAACTGGAAAAATCAATATAAACAAAAGAGACTTGGAAGATTACATCAAGTATGAAACTTTAAGAACTATCGTTAGAGAACCAATGGTGATCACTGACACATTAGGACAGTATGATGTATTGGTTAATGTTAAAGGCGGCGGATACACTGGCCAAGCCGGAGCAATCAGACACGGTATTTCAAGAGCACTTCTTCAGGTAGATGGAGAATTAAGACCAATACTTAAAAAAGCCGGATTCTTAACTAGAGATTCAAGAATGAAAGAAAGAAAGAAATACGGTTTGAAAAAAGCAAGAAGAGCTTCACAGTTCAGCAAGAGATAATAAAAATTATATACAATGGAGGTTCTGCATTGCAGAATCTCCAAGTGTTTTCTTGGCACCCACTTTAAAAATCAAGGTTTTTTTAGTGACTCCGAGAATTATATTCGAAAGGAGTTTTTTTAATGGAAAAAAACGTAAATTTAAAATTTTTAACACACACTGCCCTCATAGCGGCAGCCTATGCAGCGCTTACCTATGCCTTTGCATTTATGAGCTATGGTCAGGTACAGTTTCGTGTATCTGAAATATTGGTGCTTTTCGCGTTCATTGAGCCAAGATATGGTCTGGGACTTGTCCTTGGATGCATATTGGCTAACTTCACAAGCCCACTTGGGGTAATTGACGTTGTTGTTGGTTCATTTGCAACTCTGATTGCAATATTGTACATTGCAGCTATAAGAAAAACTTTTGGATACAATAAAAAATCCATGTACCTGGCAAGTTTGGGACCTGTTTTATCAAATGCAATTTTTGTTGGACTAGAGCTTACGTATCTGTTCCAGACACCTTTTATGCTGAATGCCATGTATGTTGCCATAGGAGAAATTGTAGTGGTGACACTTGTAGGAACACAGGTTGTAAGTGCTGTGATGAAGAATTCAGCTTTGACCGAAAGACTTTCAATCAATTAATTAAAATAAATAAAAAGACGATTCAATTAAGAATCATCTTTGATGAAAAAATTACTTCCGACGTTGTCATTCTGAGGGCGTAGCCCGAAGAATCTCATGTTTTCAATAAAGATGAGATCCCGCAGTTTCGCACACAAATTTATTTATTCGCTAACGCTCGCATAAATTTGGTGCTCATTGCGAATGACCTACCGCTATTTTTCAGAAAAACGCCTGAAAAATAGGGTTAGGGCAACTTTCACTATCGTTCAGGATGACAGCGTCAGAGTTTGTCAATAGTCAGGCGATTCTATGAGGGTCGTCTTTTTTATTGCGCTTTTTGAGGTTTTGAACCTTGAACCGTAACTCCTTTAGGAAGACGGAAATTCAGTGATTCAGGAACAATTTCAAAATCAATTTCTTCAAATACATAATTTTCACCGTCAACACATAAGTTGATTGATTCTTGACTTATGATTTTCAATGTCTTGCATTTTTTGTATGTGATGTAATCTTTAAGTTTTTCATTTTCCAGGTGCGTTCCATTTTTGTAGCTTCCTATAAGGCCCAGAATCTTAAATCTCGACATTTTATTTACGAAACAAACATCTATGACTCCGTCATTAATCAAAGCTTTTGGAGCACATTTATAGCCTCCTCCATAGGAATGACCGTTAGCTGCAACTCCAAGCAGAAATGTTCCTTCAAATGTGTAGTCATCATCCAGCACAACTTTCAGTTTCTTGCCGAGTTTTTTTAATAAACAGTATAAAACAGAAAGAATGTAGCAACCGGAGCCTGTAATAAAAGGAATTTTTTTAAATTTGTGCATGTTGAATGCCGCATCTGCATCAAATCCTATGTTGCATACTGAAACGGAATATTCATTCTGTGCTTTTATCATGTCAAGCTTTACTGTTTCGCCTGATACCTGAGCTGCAATATCACCAAAAAGATAATGGTTGTTGAAGTTTTTCACGAAATCATTTCCGGAACCGCAGGGAATAACACCTACGCTAGCATGGCTGTAAGACACAGCTGCGTTTATGACTTCATGAAGCGTTCCGTCTCCGCCGCATGCATAAAATACCACAGGAGACTTGTCCGTACACTTGCTGTCAACAAATGACTTAACATCGCCTTTGTACCTGGTATAATAAATTTCATATTGTATTTCCTTGTTTTGTAGCAGAGAATTAATGTTGCTTGCAATTTCAGACTGAGATCTGCCTTTGCCAGCAACAGGATTAATTATAAAAATATGCCTCATAATATCCTCCCCATAGTCATAATAAACATATCATTGTGAAAACATTTTGTCAATAATTCAAAAAAGGCTTGCGCCTTCTTTGCTATTCCATTATTAAATTGTTAATCCACTTGTTGCTGTAGTATCTTTTAAGTACAGTGATGGATTTTATGAGCTCTTCTGCAAAAACCATGGCCATTACCCAGTGTATTGGAAGCTTTAAAACAAGGACTGAGAAAAATGCAACAGGAACACCTATGAACCATATGGTTACAATGTCTACGATCATGCAAAACTTTGTATCTCCTCCAGAACGGAGTATTCCGCAGATGAAAATGTATGAGAACATTTTGGGAGTGAAGTATGCCGTAAACACAATCAATGTCTTGTTCAGGGAAATGCTAGTTGATTGTTCCAGGTTGAAGTAACTTGCTATCATTCCTCTTGACACAAACAGCAGTGAAGCAAGAATTATGCTCAGAACAAATGTTATTTTTAGTATTCTGTTGCTATAGTCACGTGCTTTTTCAATATCATTTTTTCCAATTTCATTTCCTATCATTACAGCACTTGCATTTCCTATGCCGAAGAAAAAAGCCTGGAAAAAATCAGATATGTTGTAGGCTATTTGAACAACTGCAATTGCCGAAGCTCCCATGTAGCCGTATGCTATGAAGTATACACTCGTTCCCACAGACCAAGCAGTTTCAGACAAAATTACAGGAAATGATGTTTTAAGAACCTTTTTTAACATATTCATGTCCCAAGAAGTCATTTCCTTTATGGAAGCAGCAAGGGGATGATTTTTATTTCTGTAAATAAGAAATATAAGAGCTGTAAATTCAAAAATTCTTGCAAAAAGTGTTGCAGTTGCCGCTCCTTCTACTCCAAGTGCGGGAAATCCAAGATTTCCATTTATCAGAAGCCAGTTTATGAATGTATTTATCAAAAGTGCAACTGCATTTACTGCTGTAGGCATTTTGAGCATATGTATTGCTCTTGAGTTGAAGCTGAAAGCAAAGGAAATTGCAGTGAAAAAATATGAAAACGACACAATTTTAAGATACTTGCTTCCAAGAGCTATTACAGTGGGATCGTCTATGAATATTCTCATTATTTGATCTCTGAAAAAGAATACTGTCAAAGAAAACAAAATTGAAAGAAACGAGCCTATTATTATGTCAATTCCGAAAACTTTTTTGATGCTTATTTTGTCCTGGGCTCCCCAGTACTGAGCTATGAAAATAGCAGCTCCGCTGTAAATTCCAAAACATATTGTAGTAAAAATAAAATAAATTCTGTTAGCCAGGCCTACAGCTGAAATAGCATTTTCACCCAGGCTGCTTACCATTATGGTATCAATCATGTTAAGACCGATGCTTATGATATTTTGTATTACTACAGGAAGAGCAATTATAATCAGTGTTGTAAGAAATACGTTGTCTTTGCTGGTTTTAAAAAGCTTGTTCATTTCCACCTCATAGTAAACTTAAGGACGGATTAAAATCCGCCCTGTTTGCTTGTTATATATTTATAGTAAATTTTCACATGTTCGTGCCGATTCGGCGAAATTTTTTTGGGTACAAGAGTTTATCTCTTGTGAGGCGTCAAACCTCTTCGTTTATCAAATGAGATCCTTCACTACTGCTCAGGATAAGCGACCGACACAAAATCGAAGATTTTGGTCGTCTGCTTTCACTTACAAAGTATAAGCGACTGTCACCAAATCGAAGATTTGGGACATCTGCTTACTTTGTGCCGAACAATCTGTCGCCTGCATCTCCAAGGCCAGGTACTATGTAACCTATGTCGTTGAATTTTTCATCAATGCTTGCAGTGTAAATTTCAACATCAGGATGAGCATCTGTAACTTTTTTAAGCCCTTCGGGAGCACATACCAAGTGTATTGATTTTATTTTTTTTGCGCCGTGTTTCTTTAATAATGCTATTGCTCCGTTCATTGAGCCTCCGGTTGAAAGCATTGGTTCTGTAATTATTACTATTCTGTTTCCGATGTCACTTGGAAGTTTGCAGTAATATTCAACAGGTTCCAATGTTTCTTCATTTCTGTACAATCCTATGTGGCCTATTTTTGCATTTGGTATTAAATCAAGCATACCATCGACCATTCCAAGGCCAGCACGAAGTACCGGAACTATTGCAATATCCTCACCTGCAAGGACCTTTCCTGTTGTCTTTATTATGGGCGTTTCAATTTCTATGTCTTTAAGCTGAAGATTTCTTGTTACTTCGTAAGCCATTAGCATTGCTATTTCTCTTACTAGTTCTCTGAAATCTTTTGAAGATGTGTTTTTGTCTCTAAGCATTGTCAGTTTGTGCTGTATCAATGGATGAGAGACTACTGTTACATTACTCATATGTTGACTCCTTTATTGAAGAATTGTTAGTATTAGTTGTAATGCATTTAAACATGTAATATAATTATTATATACATGAAGAACTTTGTCAATTAATTTTTTTCTTAAAAAGGAGTACGGACAATGATAAAAGGCACAGGAATAGATATGACGGAAGTGGACAGAATTAAAAATAACATTGAAAATGAGAGATTCCTTCATAAAATTTATTCAACGGTTGAAATTGAATATTTAGAGTCAAGGAAATTCAATCCTCAGACTGCTGCAGGAATGTTTGCAGCAAAAGAAGCTGTATCAAAGTGCCTTGGCACCGGATTTACAAATTTCGGCCCCTGCGACATAGAAGTTGTGAAGGATGAAATGGGAAAACCGGGAATTATTTTAAAAAATAATGCAAAAAAAAGAGCCCAGGAATTAAATATTGAAACAATCCATCTATCCATATCCCACACCAGAGAGTATGCTGTTGCCTATTGTGTGGCTGAATAGTATCTAAGTTATTAGGCATATATTTTGAAATTCAATCATATATGTATTATATAACTATGGAGAGGATATTGGTATGAAGCTTAAAATTTGCTGCCTGATTTTGATTGTTTTATTGCTTTCAAGCTGTAAAAAAGAAGACAAAACATTTTCGATACCTGTTAATTATACTGCAGATGCGGTGATGCAGGTGTATGAACAAACAAGAGAAGACACTTACAACTTGAGCATAATCTCAAGAGACAATAATTACAGCATCAAATTGTCCTCTGGAAATCAAACGTGGAACACTGCTTATCTCTCAGGGGGCAGGTGCGTTTTAAGCAACGACAAATTTCCGGATGGCAGTGTAACAATTGAAAACTTCAAGACGGAAAAGTATCTTGTGCAGGATATTGATCTTTCGAAGTTTCAAAACACGGAAGACGGATTGTCTGAGGAAATAATCTATTGGGACGGAACGTTCAGGCATGTTCTTAGCTTTAGCAGTGAAAACTTGCTTCCAGACACAATTTTTATTTATAAAAATGACGATTTGGTTAAGACTATTAAGTATGAAAACATAAAAGTAGAGGAATAATATTTCACATAAATACAAAAAGTTACCATACAACTTTTAGTATTCATGTGGTAAAATTACTAATAAAACATGAACTGAGATGCAATTGTGAGGTGTGTGATTTGGCTGATAATAAGAAAATATTGATATCCATTCCGGAAAACCTGCTGAGAGAACTGGATAATGCCGTTAAAGAAGAAGGAACAAACAGAAGCGACTTTATTAGAAAATCAATAAGGTTTTATTTAATTGAAAAAAGAAAGCTTGAAATCAGAAACAAGATGAAGGCCGGATATTTGGAAATGAGCAACATTAACAAAAGTATTACAGAAGAATACTCAGAAGGGGACTATGAGGACTTTTTAAGCTATGAAACAAAATTAATAGGAAGTGAATAGTTTGATTGTTAAAAGGGGAGATGTATACTATGCCGACTTAAGCCCTGTCATAGGTTCAGAACAAGGGGGCGTGAGGCCGGTTTTAGTTGTACAAAACGACATAGGGAATAGATATAGTCCAACAGTTATTGTATCTGCAATTACTTCTCAGATTAATAAGGCAAAGCTGCCCACACACATAGAGATAAGTTCTGAAGACTTCAGTCTGCCTAAGGATTCTGTAGTTCTCTTAGAACAGATTCGCACAATCGACAAGAAGCGTTTAAAAGAAAAAATAGGCAGGTTTGATAAAAATCTCATGGGCGAAGTTGACGATTGCCTGAAAATAAGTTTGGGGCTCATTGATTTTTAATTGCATTAAAAATCAATGATTAAGAATTAAAATAAAATGAAGAATTAAGAATGAAGAGTTAAGAATTAAAATAAAGGGGTTGCTGCATTTTCATGTCATCCTGAGCGATAGCGAAGGATCTCATCTTTTGAAGGTATGAGATTCTTCGGGCTAAAGCCCTCAGAATGACACGATAAAAATCATTAATGCAGCAGCCTCTTTTTGCTGTTTATTTATTTATTTTCTATGAAGCCGTTATTTTTTAAAAGAGTTCTTATGTCGCCTATCATGTAAAGGGAGCCTACAAATGCTATGTAGTCTTCTTTTTTTGCTGCATTTAAAATAGGTAGTGTGTCCTCATATGAGTTAAGAGGAGCAACCTCAACTTCATAGTGTTCTCTGATTAGTGCTGCCAGATCTTCCGACTTCATGGCACGCGGATTGTTAGGAGTCAATGTGTAAACTTTTTTGCAAAGAGGAATAATAAAAGGAAGAACATCCTCAGGGTTTTTGTCCTTAAGCATTCCAAAAAACAAAGTGATTTTATTTTCATTGAAGTTTTCCTTCACAGCCTTAGAAAAATATTCTATTCCGTTTATGTTATGGCCGCCGTCAAGGACAATTACCGGATTTTCCTTAAGGATCTCAAACCTTCCGGCAAAACGGCATGTTCCAAGACCTTCTGCTATTGATTCTTCTGTTACGTTGTATCCTGATGTTTTTAATATTTCAAGGGCACGAAGTGCTGTGAGCACGTTGTAGAGCTGATGTTCTCCAAGGAAGTTCATTTTTGTTTCAGGAAGGTTGAACACATCTTTTTTCAGATAGTTAAACCACTGGCCTGTGAGATTTCCCCGGGTTTTTTCTATATCTTTAATGTTCACAACATATACTTTTGAGTTTTTCCCTTCAGCAACATCACTTATTGTTTTCACAACATTTTCAACCTGCGGATATATTATTACGCTTGAATTTTCCTTTATAATGCCTGCTTTTTCAAATGCTATTTTTTCAAGTGTGTCTCCAAGATACTCCATGTGGTCGAAGCTTATGGATGTTATGACGGATACAAGGGTGTTTTTTACAACATTTGTAGCGTCAAACCTTCCTCCCATGCCTACTTCAAGCACAAGAAAGTCTATGTTTTGTTCCTGAAAGTATTTAAAACCTATGGCAGTGACAACTTCAAATTCCGTGGGATGATTGTAGCCTTCCTCAAGCATCACTGCAATTTTTTCCTTCACCAGAGAAGTTATTTTTCCAAGGGATTCCTTGTCTATGTGGTGCTTGTTCACTTGTATTCTTTCTGTGAATTCTTCGAGAAAAGGGCTTATAAAAAGTCCTGTCTTGTATCCTGAGGCCATTAACACATCGTGAATCATGTTGCTTGTGGAACCTTTTCCGTTTGTTCCTGCAACGTGGATAATTTTGTAAGAGTCCTGTGGATTGCCAAGAAGTTCTGTGAGTCTAGTAATATTTTCAAGTCCTAATTTGGAACCGAATTTGTAAGTTGAATGAATGAATTCTATTGATTCTTCGTAGTTCATTTTAACCTCCGCTATATGTATTCAAATACTATAATATTTCAAGCAATACAATATTTCAAGCTTTTTACAAATAAATTTTCTTTATAAGTTGTCATTTAATATTGGTTATGATAAAATATATAGAATTTAAATGAATTGTAATGTCAATAAAGTTAAAAATAATTATTATATTTAATTTTACAACATGGAAAATTTCTTGGCGTTATATAATATAGAAAGGAAACACTATGATAGATATGAAAAAGTTAGACAGAGAGCTTTTGAAGGTTGAAAAACCTGCCCGTTATGTGGGCAGCGAGCTTAACTCTGTTGTAAAAAACAAAGAAGATGTAAATGTAAGATTTGCTTTTGCTTTTCCTGATGTTTACGAAGTAGGAATGTCACATACAGGAATGCACATTTTGTACCATCTCATGAACAGCATGGAAAATGTGTGGTGCGAAAGAGTCTTTGCTCCATGGACAGACATGGAAGAAATAATGCGCAAAAACAACATTCCTCTTTACGGACTTGAAAGCAAGGACGAATTAATGGAATTTGATTTTGTTGGATTCACTCTTCAGTATGAAATGAGCTACACAAACATCCTGAACATGCTTGATCTTGGGAAAATCCCTGTAAGGTCAAAGGACAGGACAAATGATATGCCTCTTGTTATTGCAGGAGGACCATGCGCTTACAATCCTGAACCTCTTTATGAAGTCATTGACCTGTTTACAATAGGAGAAACAGAAGAACTTCTCCCTGAACTTTTGAAGCTTTATGAAGAAGAAAAGAAAAACGGATTTGACAGACTTGTTTTTCTTGAAAAAGCAGCAAAATTGGATGGAATTTATGTTCCTTCATTCTATGAGGAATTATACAATGAAGACGGCACTGTAAAAGGAAGAAAGACACTTAATGAAAATGCTAAGGAAATAATCACTAAAAGAATCATCAGAGATCTGAATAAAAGTTTTTATCCTGAAAAAAGTATTCTTCCTTACATTGACGTTGTTCATGACCGTGTTGTCCTTGAGCTTTTCCGCGGATGCACCAGAGGCTGCCGTTTCTGTCAGGCAGGAATGGTTTACAGACCTGTTAGGGAAAAAGAAGCAGACACTCTTGTAAAACAAGCCGAAAGACTTATTGATTCAACGGGACATGATGAAATATCTCTTACATCACTTAGTTCCGGCGATTACTCATGTCTTCCGGACCTTACACTGAAGCTATTAGACATGTATGAAAATCAAAATGTAAGCATTTCTCTTCCTTCACTAAGGCTTGACTCAATGACGTTTGACATCATTGAAAGACTACAGGAAGTAAGAAAATCAGGTCTTACATTTGCACCTGAAGCCGGTACTCAAAGGATGAGGGATGTCATAAATAAAAATCTTACGGAAGAACAAATATTGGGACCTGTGGAAACTGCATTCAACCTTGGATGGTCAACAGTTAAGCTTTATTTCATGATAGGACTTCCGGGAGAAACAATGGAAGATGTTCTTGGAATAAAGGAACTTGCCTACAAGGTAAAGGATAAATTCTTCCAGAGACCAAAAGAAGACATAAAAGGAAACTTAAAAATAAATGCCAGTGCATCATGCTTTGTGCCTAAACCTTTCACGCCGTTCCAGTGGGTTAAGCAGGACAGCATGGAAGAATTTTTCGACAAGGCTAAATCACTGCAGAGGGAAATAAAGGACAAAAAAGTTTCCTTCAGCTACCACGAGCCTAAATTAAGCTACCTTGAAGCAGTGTTTGCAAGAGGAGACAGAAGACTTTCTTCTACGCTTATAAGAGCATGGGAAAAAGGCTGCCGATTTGACGGATGGTATGACATGTTTGATTTTAGCAAGTGGATGGAAGCTTTTGAAGAAACTTCAACAGACGCTGACTTTTTCGGAAGAAGGGAGAGATCTCTCACAGAAGTTCTTCCTTGGGACTTCATTGACATAGGAGTTGACAAGAAATTCCTTGTAAGTGAATATGAAAAATCAATGGGATATACAACAACACCTGACTGCAGACAGCAATGCGTGAACTGCGGCGTGAACCATAGATTATTAGGAGGTGCATGCCCTCATGTGCAAGTTAATAAATAAGTACAGCAAGACAGGAAATTTAAAATATATTTCACACCTGGATGTTTTAAGATTCATCCAAAGAGCTGTTAAAAGAACAGGTCTTCCTGCAAAATATTCAGAAGGATTCAATCCTCACATGAAGACGGCCTTCGGATATCCACTGTCATTGGGAACTGAAAGCATTGGTGAATATTTTGAGCTTGAATTCAATGAACATGTTGATCCTGAAGATTTTGTAAGTAAGATTAACAAAGTGCTGCCCAAAGAAATGCAGATTCAAAAATCAAAGGAAACTGAAGAACAGGAATCCATAATGTCAAGGTGCGCCTATGCAGAATATATAATAACACTTGAATCAGAAACAATGGATGCAGACAATCTCAATATTTTGTTCAATGAAATGTTAGAGACGGGACTTGTGTACCCAAGGCAGAAAAAGAACAAGAAAAACAAAACAGTTATTAAAGACATAAACACATTGGATTATATAAAATATCTGAAAGCCGAAAGACTTTCGGAAGGAAAATTAAAAGTGGAAGCCGTTTTTTTGACAACAGAAACAGGAAGCATGAAAGTTGACGAGCTTTTAAAGCTAATGGAAGAAAGAGGCTTCACCGCAGATTATCATTCTATAATGAAAATAGATGCTCTGGATAAAAACATGCAGCCAATTCTTTAAAAAACCAATTAAGAATTAAGAATGAAGAGTGAAAAATTAAATGTTGCAATCAGGCTATGCCTGATTGCTTTAACTAATTCTTAACTCTTAATTCTTAATTATTGAAAGGGGGGGTTATTATGAAGCAGATTATAATCAATAATTCGGTTTTTTTCGATCAGGTGGCAATCCTTAAAGATGGAAGACTGCATGATTTTATGCACGAAGAAAAGGACTACAAAAGTTTGGTTGGGAACATTTACAAAGGAAGAGTAATGAACATATTGCCTGGTATGGAAGCCGCCTTTATTGATGTGGGTCTTGAAAAAAACGCATATATATTTTTGGATGACTTGCTTTCAGATAAATTCCTGAAAGAAAAGAATCTGAAGAAAAAGGATGCTAAAAGCATTGTTAATGTTTTGAAAAAGGGTGAGGAAATCCTTGTGCAGATTGCAAGAGAACCAATCGGTGAAAAAAACATAGCTGTAACAACTGATATTTCAATTTCAGGCAAATATATAGCCCTTATTCCCAAAAGCACTAAAGTTAACATATCAAAGAAAATCAAGGATGCTGAAAAAAGAAAAAGGCTCACGGAAATTGGCAAGTCAATCATGACTGATGGAAACGGAATGATTATCAGGACGTTTTCCGAAGATTGTGAAAGAGAAGAAATTGAAAATGAATACAATATGCTTTCATATATATACAATCAGATAGAAAAGGAAAACAATTATTCCTATGCCCCTAAGCTTCTGTACAAAAGCAATTCCCTGGTGGAAAAAGT
The DNA here is from genome assembly GCF_000309315.1 of Sedimentibacter sp. B4. Taxonomy (NCBI): domain Bacteria; kingdom Bacillati; phylum Bacillota; class Tissierellia; genus Sedimentibacter; species Sedimentibacter sp. B4. The sequence goes on along the minus strand of NZ_CANG01000931.1, from coordinate 33,226 downwards.
ATTTTTGGATTCCATAGATTCTACAGTTGATGAAATATATGTAGAGGACAAGAAAACAAAGGATAAAATCACTTCTCTTGTTAAGGGATGTGGTGACAATCTAAAGAATATTAGAATTATTGAGTCTGAAAGAGCATTTCAAGACTTCAATGTGGAAAATCAAATCAAGACACTTTTCCAGAGAAAGGTAGAGCTTGAAAACGGAGGTTCTATTTTCATTGATGTAACTGAAGCATTGACGGTTATTGATGTAAACAGCGGCAAATTCATAGGAAGCGAAAACATGGAGGAAACCGCACTTCAAATTAATCTTTCTGCCTTAGATGAAATAGCCAGACAGGTGAGGCTTCGAAACATAAGTGGAATCATAATAATTGATTTCATTGATGTTAAAAGTAAGGATAATATAGAAATCATAGTTAACAAAGCAAAATCAGTGTTCAAGGAAGACAAGGCGAAAACAAACATCCTCGGAATGACGAAACTAAATCTTATGGAAATCACCAGAAAGAAAAATAAGGATAACTTCTACAACCTTATAACACAGCAGTGCAGCCATTGCAGCGGAAGCGGAAGGACAGGGTCAAAGCTGTATGTTTTCTTCAGGCTTGAAAGCATAATAAAAAACATAAAAAGAAACACTTCGTCGGACGCTGTTGTTCTTAAATGCGGTTATCTTATGAACAATTTCATAAAAAACAACTGCACGGATATTATCAAGGAAGTTGAAAACAAATACAGCATTAAACTATTTTTTAAAATGGATGACAATATGAGCACTGACGATATAGTTGTTGATAAAATTGGAAAGATTGACTTTATAAATTCATATTTAAATGAAGAAAAATAAGTTGACAAACTTGCCAATGTTTGATAAACTTTATATTTGCAAGAGCCGCACGGATCAGGTTAAAACTTTATGTACCTGCAATGGCGAGACTGGGAAGAGGAGGTAATATTATGTACGCAATTATTGAAACAGGTGGAAAACAATATAGAGTTCAGGAAGGCGATGTTGTAAGAGTTGAAAAACTTGAAATCGCTGATGGTGAAACAGTAAAATTTGATAAAGTTTTACTTGTAGCTGAAGAAGGAAAATTAAATGTTGGAAAACCATATGTTGACGGAGCGGTAGTTGAAGCTGTAGTTGAAAACCAAGGTAAAGCAAAGAAAATCATAATTTTCAAATACAAAGCTAAAAAAGACTACAGAAAGAAACAAGGTCATCGTCAGCCATATACACAAGTAAAAATCGGTAAAATAGTTGGATAGTGATATGATTACAATCACAATATATAAAACTAAAGAAGAAATCAATGGTTTTATAGTTGAAGGTCATTCTGGATACGCTGAAGAAGGATCGGACATAGTATGCGCATCAGTTTCAATTTTATCTTACACTGCACTTAACGCAATGAACTTAGTTGCAGGTGTGAGTCCTGAATTCATAAGTTATGAAGTTGATGAAGAAACCGGATTTATGAACATGAGGACTTTGAAGATAAATGATAAGACTGATGTCATATACAGAAACTTTATGGTAGGAATTGAATTGTTGCTGGAAGATTACAGTGATTATATTACACTTAAATTTGAGGAGGTGTAACCATGTTATTGAAATTAAACTTACAGTTATTCGCACATAAAAAAGGTGTTGGTAGCTCTAAAAACGGTCGTGATAGCAATGCTAAAAGACTTGGAGTAAAAAGAACTGACGGTCAATTCGTATTGGCTGGAAATATTCTTGTAAGACAAAGAGGAACTAAACTTCATCCTGGATTGAATGTAGGCATCGGCAGCGATGATACATTGTTTGCAATGGTAGACGGAAAAGTAAAGTTTGAAAGAAAAGACAAAACAAGAAAGCAAGTCAGTGTATATCCTTGTGAATTAGAAGCATAATAAACGAAAGTGACCTACCTTAACGGTAGGTTTTTGTTTTAAAGGAATGGGGACACACCCCTAAGCAGGGTGAGTCTTTGGAGTAGGCTTAGGGGAATGTCCCCAAATTAGAAAAGGTTGGGATAAAATGTTTGTAGACATAGCAAAAATTAATGTTAAGGCCGGCAAAGGCGGAAACGGCAGTGTTGCTTTCAGACGTGAAAAATATGTGCCACTGGGCGGACCAGCCGGCGGAGACGGCGGAGACGGCGGAAGCATAATATTGGTTGCTGATGAAGGCTTGAGAACATTGATGGATTTCAGATATAAGAGGCACTATCAGGCCGAAAACGGCGAGGACGGCAGGGGCAAGAAACAATACGGTTCGGACGGAAAAGATATGTACTTGAGAGTTCCGACAGGAACACTGGTAAAGGATGAAGAAACCGGCATTGTATTGGCAGATTTAAAAGTAGATGGACAGGAATATGTGTGTGCAAGAGGAGGACGCGGTGGAAAAGGAAACGTTAAGTTTAAAAATTCCATAAGACGTACGCCTCGTTTTGCTGAGCCCGGAACAAAGGGTGAAGAAAGAGAAGTTTTGCTTGAGCTTAAGCTCATAGCCGATGTGGGCCTCGTTGGATTTCCAAACGTAGGGAAATCTACTATACTGGCATCAGTAACAAGTGCTAAGCCAAAAATTGCCAATTACCATTTCACAACGCTGAAACCGAATCTCGGAGTTGTTATGATAGGTGAAGGCCACAGCTATGTTCTTGCAGACATTCCTGGACTTATAGAAGGTGCAAGCGAGGGTGCCGGACTTGGTCTTGAATTTTTAAGACATGTGGAAAGAACAAAGCTTCTATTGCATGTAATTGATGCCTCAGGCCAGGAAGACAGAGACCCTGTAGAAGATTTTTATAAAATCAATGAAGAACTGAAAAACTACAGCGAAAAATTGACCAAGAAGGAACAGATCATTGTTCTTAACAAAATGGACCTTCCTCAGTCATTAGAAAATGTGGAAAAAATAAAAAAAGAATTCATAGATTACGAAATAATAGAAGTATCTGCTGCAACAGGCGAAGGTCTTGATTTCCTCAAGAAAAGAGCTTACGAAAGACTTCTTGAAATCGAAGAAGAAATTGAATTTGTTGATGAAGTACAGGTTGAACAATTCTTTGACAGAAAAGAAAGAGACACCATTGTTGTTTCCAGGGAAGAAGATTACTTCCTGGCTGAAGGAGAATTTCTTGAAAGGCTGGTTGCTTCTACAAACTTTGATGACTTTGAATCATTCAGCTACTTCCAGAAGGTTCTTATTGACAAGGGCGTAATTGAAAAGTTAAGAGAGCTTGGTGCAAAAGAAGGAGATCTCATAAGCGTGTGCGGAATAGAATTCGACTTCGTAGACTAATAGATTATTAGTCAATGCACTGAATGCTTTTCATACAATGTTCTAAAGGAGGACAAATGCTAACAGGAAAACAAAGAAGTTATTTAAAGTCTCTTGCAAACGGAATAGATCCCATTATGCAGATAGGCAAAGGCGGCGTTACAGACAATGTGCTCAAGCAGATTGACGACGCTTTGGAAGCAAGAGAACTAATTAAGATAAAACTGCTGAACAACAGTCAGCTTGAGGCAAAACAAACTGCCAATGAAATTGCTGAGTCAGTGAGAGCTGAGTTTGTTCAAAGTATAGGAAACAAATTTGTGCTTTACAGAGAAGCGAAAGATGCACAAATTGTAATACCTAAATAACAGAAAAGTGACGGCTTTGTCCTCTAGCGAGTGCCGTCACATTTTTTTGTCGAGACAGATAACTTATCCTCCCAGCGTCACATCCTGCATGTTGTACCACTTCATGGCCTCATGAAATTGTTCCGGTTTGAAATCAGGCCACATGTCATCAATGGTGTAGATGTCTGAATAAACAGACTGCAGCGGCAAAAATCCGGACAACCTTTTTCTACCTCCCCACCTGAGTATAAGGTCTATTCTTGATATATCTCTTGAATAAAGCCCGTCCAGTATGCTTTTTCTTCCTGTATTGTTAGATAAGTTTGATATGTCCCAGTCCCATCCATAGTTAACAAGAAAGTTCACTTTCATGCCACCTCTGCCTATGTTTGTTCTGTTTGTAAACTTGAGAAGTTCTTCAGGAAACATGGGTGAATTTTTGTTTCCTATGACTAAAAGAGACACATCTTCCTTCGCGATTAAATTAACTGCATCAACACATGCCTTAACAAAAGAGTCAATTTGTATTCTTGGTCTTTTGCAGTTGTCTGTCGTGAAACCATAATATGTAATTTCATTTATTCCGTATTCCCTGGCAAGGTACAATGCATGAAGACCGGGTGTGAGGCCGTACTGGTAGCCATCTTTCTTTTCATATCCCTTGTCCTGTGCCCAGCGCCTGTTGCCGTCTGGTATTATTCCAATATGTCTTGGCACTCTCAATAAAAACACAACCTTTCTGTAATGATATTGTATTATCTGCATTTTTTTGACAAATATACTTTTCTATGGATAATTTGAATATGTAAAGAAGTTGCTAAAATTTTATTTTGGTAACAAAGTAACATTCGACCGTGTCATTCTGAGGGCGTAGCCCGAAAGATGACCTAACCTATTTTTCAGGTGCTTTTGTGAAAAATAGCGGTAGGTCATTCGCAATGAGCACCAAATTTATATGAGCGATAGAGATAAATAAATTTGTGTGCGAAACTGCGGAATCTCATCTTTTCAGTGGGAGATCCTTCACTAACGTTCAGGATGACAGCGTCGGGGTTTGTCAATAGTCTGAAGTTGTTACACTACTTTCGCTAAGGGGACTAATGTCCTATTCTATAAAAAAAGTATTCACATTTTATTAATTATGTTATATAATACAGCATTACTCTTTAAGACTTTATAAAGCTTGGGGGTATATAATATACATATATTTTACAATACACTATTTTAATTTTTACAAATGAGTGATATTGTGTACAAGGAGGTGAAAATATGATAAAAGGAATATTGTTTGACAAAGACGGAACCATAATAGACTTTTCATTGTGGAGAAATGCCGGAGTAAACATGATTAAATCAATTTTAAGCGAATATGGAATAAAGGACAATAATTTAAACAGAGAACTTGAAAAGTCCATAGGAATAACTGAAAACGGAGTGGAACCATTCGGTGCACTGGCTTATAAAACCCATGAACACGTGGCTTTAGAAATGCATTTCATCCTGAGCAGGTACAGAAATATAGATTTTGAAGATTTCAAAGTTCATGTGGCAGATCTTTTAAGAAACGAAGTGCTGAGAGACGATGCGGATATAAGGGAAACCACAGATTTAAGAGCATTGTTCAATCATCTTAAAGAAAACGGAATAAAGGTAGGACTGGCAACAGCAGACACATATCAGTCTGCAATGCACATGGTGAACAAACTGAACCATCAGGACATGTATGATTTCTTCGGTTCCTATGACGGAGTAATGAAACCAAAACCACACAAGGACATGTGCGTAAGATTCTGTGAAATGTACGGATTAAAGCCATATGAGGTTGCTATAGTAGGAGACTCATACAACGACATGATATTTGCAAGAAATTCAGGAGCCATTGGAGTAGGAGTACTTTCCGGTGTGAGCAGCAAAATAAACTTAAAAGATACTGCGGACATAATAATACCGTCAGTTGAATCGCTGTTTGATAAAGAAGTGCTCAGTGCCCTTTATGAAGAAGCATCTGAAAGAAAATTCAAAACAGCGTAAGTCTTTGAATTACACAGTAGTTCAAGGACTTAATTTTTTTTTGGAAAAATGTAATAATTTATGGATATGCGTCAATAATATAGTATAAAAAATACTTGGGGAGTGTATTATGGACGAATTTGATAAAATCAAAAAAATGTACGACAGCGGATACAGATGCATAAGGTACGATGACACTAAGGACGGAGAAATGTGCATTTATTTCAAAAACTTTGAAAATGAAAATTCAGAGGCAATGAGGGTGTCAGGATTTGATCAGAAAATGCAGATTAAAAATTTCATAAATCAAAACACCATGAAATAACAGGGAACGAATAGTTCTCTTTTTTATATTGTAAAGAAAGTCCGGCTATTGTATAATATAAATATTAATTAGACAGGAGGTTCCGCATGAGCACAGCAGATAAAATTTTTATAGAAACTTGCAAAGATATACTCACAAACGGAGTTTGGGACACAGATTATGATGTGAGGCCAAGGTGGGAGGACGGCACACCTGCCCATACCATAAAAAAATTCGGAATAGTAAACAGATACAATCTGCAGGAAAATTTTCCTATCCTGACATTGAGGAGGACAAATTTCACTGCAGCCGCAGATGAACTTCTGTGGATATGGCAGAAAAAATCAAACAACGTAAACGACCTTAACAGCCACATCTGGGATTCATGGGCAGACGAATCAGGTTCCATAGGTAAAGCATACGGATACCAGCTGGGATTGAAGCACAAGTACAAGGAAGGCGAATTTGATCAGGTTGACAGGGTCATTTATGATTTAAAAAACAACCCTGCAAGCAGAAGAATTATGACCAACATTTACAATTTCCAGGATTTAAATGAAATGCACCTTTACCCATGTGCATACAGCATGACATTCAATGTTTCAGGAAACAAGTTAAATGCCATACTTAACCAGCGTTCACAGGACGTGCTTGCAGCAAACAACTGGAATGTTGTGCAGTATTCACTTCTTGTACATATGATGGCACAGGTAAGCGGCCTTGTTCCGGGAGAACTTATTCATGTAATATCAGATGCTCACATTTATGACAGACATGTTCCAATAATTGAAGAGCTTATCGAAAGAGTTGAACATGATGCGCCTATATTTGAAATAGACAAATCCATTGACAATTTTTATGATTTTACAGTTGACAGCTTTAAACTCATAAATTATGAATATAATCCTTTTAAAACAAAAGTACCTATAGCGGTATAAGGAGTAAGCATGAAATTAATAGTAGCTGTGGCAAAAGACTGGGGAATAGGAAATAGCGGAGATTTGCTTTTTGATTTGCCAGATGACATGAAATTCTTCAGGGAAACCACAAAAAACAAAACAGTTGTTATGGGCAGAATAACACTTCTTTCACTTCCGGGAGGAAATCCTCTGAAAAACAGAGTGAACATTGTAATGACAACTGACAAGAATTATGAAAAAGAAGGATGCACTGTAGTTCATTCAGTGGAGGAGCTTCTTGAAGAGGTAAAAAAATATAACAGCGATGATGTGTTTGTAATTGGAGGAAGCAAAATTTACAATGAGCTTTATCCATACTGCAGTGAAGCTTACATAACAAAGGTTGATGCTGTCAAAGATGCTGACTCATATCTTCACAACTTCGATCAGGACCAGGACTGGTTGCTGACATTTGCTTCAGAGCTCCATGAGAACAACGGGCTTAAGTTTAACTTCAACACTTATAAAAACCTAAACGTTAAAGAAATTAATAATTAAGAGTTAAGAAGTAAGAATGAATGACAAAAAAAATCAGGCAAGCCTGATTTTTTTATTTTAACTTTTTATTAATTATTAATTGTTCTTTATTGCTGATTGTGCTGCTGCAAGTCTTGCTATTGGAACTCTGAATGGTGAGCAGGAAACATAGTCAAGTCCTGTTCTGTGGAAGAATTCAATGGATGCAGGGTCGCCGCCGTGCTCTCCGCAAACTCCCAGGTGAATGTGGTCCTTAGCAGCTCTTCCAAGCTTCACTGCCATTTCAACCATTTTTCCAACTCCGTCCTGGTCAATGCTCTGGAACGGATCTTGTTCAAGTATTCCAACTTCCTTGTAGTCATTGATGAATTTTCCGGCGTCATCTCTTGAAAATCCAAATGTCATCTGAGTGAGGTCGTTTGTTCCGAATGAGAAGAAATCTGCTGCTTCTGCAATTTCATCAGCTGTCACGCATGCTCTTGGAACTTCTATCATTGTTCCAACAAGATACTCGATGTCTGAATTCATTTCTTTTTTTACTGCTTCAGCTGTTTCAACAATATATTTCTTTACAAAGTCAAGTTCTGATTTCTTTCCAACAAGAGGAACCATTATTTCAGGAACAATTGTGATATTTTCTTCCTTTGATACCTCTATTGCAGCTTCCATTATTGCTCTAGCCTGCATTTTTGCTATTTCAGGATATGTTACTGCAAGGCGGCAGCCTCTGTGTCCAAGCATTGGGTTAAACTCGTGAAGAGAGTTTATTTTGTCTGTCAGCTTATCAACAGGAACATTCATGTCTCGTGCCAGGTCTTCTATGTCTTGTTTGTTTGTAGGAATGAACTCATGAAGAGGAGGATCAAGAAGTCTTATTGTTACAGGACGAACTCCCATGATTTTGAATATTCCCTTGAAGTCATTCTTCTGCATTGGGAGAATTTCAGCCAATGCTTTTTCTCTTTGAGAAACTGTGTCAGCAATAATCATTTTTCTAACTGAAAAAATACGGCTTTCTTCAAAGAACATGTGCTCTGTCCTGCAAAGGCCTATTCCTTCAGCTCCGAATTTTACAGCCATTGCTGAATCGTTTGGAGTGTCTGCGTTAGTTCTTATTTTAAGCTTTCTGAACTCATCTGCCCATTCCATAAGTATTCCGAAGTTTCCTGAAATATTTGCTTCTACAGTCTTTATTTTTCCTATATATACATTGCCGGTGCTTCCGTCAAGAGAGATATAATCTCCTTCAGTGTAGACTTTACCTTCAATTGTCATTGTTTTTCTTGCTTCATCAACAAATATTGTTTCACATCCTGCTACACAGCATTTTCCCATTCCTCTTGCAACAACTGCAGCATGGGATGTCATTCCTCCTCTTGAAGTGAGAATTCCTTTGGCTTTGTTCATTCCTTCAATGTCTTCAGGAGATGTTTCTTTTCTTACCAGTATGGTAGCTTCACCATTTTTAGCTGCAGCCACTGCTTCATCTGCTGTGAAGTATATTTTTCCTGTTGCTGCTCCAGGAGATGCAGGAAGGCCCTTTGCTGCAGGAACTGCATTCTTCAAATCATCAGGATCAAATTTAGGGTGAAGAAGCTGATCTAATGATTTTGGATCAACTCTCATTACAGCAGTCTTCTTGTCAATAAGATTTTCACCAACCATTTCTACTGCAGCTCTAAGAGCTGCTTCTGCTGTCCTTTTTCCGTTACGGGTCTGAAGGAAGTATAATTTTCCCTGTTCAATGGTGAACTCAATGTCCTGCATGTCTTTATAATGTTGTTCAAGTGTGTTGGCAGATTCCATGAATTCTTTATATATTTCAGGCATAACGTCGTTTAATTTGTCAATTGCAAGTGGAGTTCTTATTCCAGCAACAACGTCTTCACCTTGAGCATTGATTAGAAATTCTCCAAAAACCTTCTTTTCTCCGGTGGAAGGGTTTCTGGTAAAGGCAACGCCTGTTCCAGAACTTTCTCCCATGTTTCCGAAAACCATGGACTGTACATTTACTGCAGTTCCCAAGTTGTGAGGAATGTCATAAAGATTTCTGTATGTTATGGCTCTTTGATTGTTCCATGACCTGAATACTGCTTCAACAGCCATGAGGAGCTGAGTCTCAGGTTCCTGAGGGAAGACAGTCTTTGTTTCTCTTTTGTAAATTTCCTTGAATTCTTTGACCAGTTGCTTTAAATCATCTGCAGTGAGTTCTGTGTCGTATTTGTAGTTGTTTTTTTCCTTTGCGTCGTCCAGCACGTTGTCAAACTTGTATTTTGGAATTTCAAGTACAACATCACCGAACATCTGAATGAACCTTCTGTAGCTGTCGTAAGCAAAACGAGGATTTCCAGTCTTTAAAGCCATACCTTCAACTGTATTGTCATTGAGTCCAAGATTTAAAATTGTATCCATCATTCCAGGCATAGAAAAAGCTGCTCCTGAACGTACTGAAACAAGAAGTGGATTCTCCACGTCTCCGAATTTTTTTCCTGTTTGTTCTTCCAATAGAGCCAGGTGTGTTTTAATCTGATTTATTATTTCCTCAGTTAATTTTTTTCCTTGCTCATAAAATTCTGTGCATGCTTCTGTAGTGACTGTAATTCCAGGAGGTACTGGCAGACCTATGTTTGTCATTTCTGACAGATTGGCACCCTTTCCACCCAGAAGATATTTTTGTGAAGCATTTCCTTCCTTAAACATATAAACCCATTTCTTGCTCATAATCGTCCTCCATTTTAATCATATATAATTTCTAATATTTCTAGAGTGATTGTTACGCACTGACATTTTGCCAGTCAGACTATTGACAAACCCTGACGCTGTCATCCTGAACGATAGTGAAGGATCTCATCTTTATTGAAAACATGAGATTCTTCGGGCTACGCCCTCAGAATGACAACGTCGAAAATTACTTTATCATCAACCTGACTGACATTTTGTCAGTAATTATGTTTCCTTGTTTTGTCATTTATATTTGATGAATATTACAAATATAATATAACACATTTAACTAAAAGTACAGAATATTTTTGACCCTTGATATAAAAATATTAATTTTGACATATATATTTAAACAATATATAATTATTAAATGCATACTCAATAAAATGCTTGAGAGGTAAAAATGAAATTTTTAGATAAAGTAAATTCTCCGTTGGAGTTAAAACAGCTTAAAACAAGTGAGCTGCCCATACTTGCCAATGAGATAAGAGAATACATAATACAAAGCGTGTCAAAAACAGGAGGACATCTTGCTTCAAACCTTGGAGTGGTAGAGCTTACAGTAGCCATGCACTACTCATTAAACACTCCTGAAGATAAAATAATATGGGATGTGGGACATCAGTCATATGTTCATAAAATATTGACAGGAAGAAAAAATGAAATGTCTACCTTGAGACAGTTGAAAGGCCTCAGCGGTTTTCCAAAACGTGCTGAAAGTATATACGACTGTTTTGATACAGGGCACAGCAGCACTTCTATTTCTGCAGCCATGGGAATGGCAAGGGCAAGAGACCTGAAAAAAGAAAATTATGAAATAGTTGCAGTAATAGGTGATGGAGCCCTAACCGGAGGAATGGCATTTGAAGCTTTAAACGATGCAGGAAGAAGCAATACAAAACTTATTATAATATTAAACGACAATGAAATGTCAATTTCAAAAAATGTGGGAGGTCTGTCAAAATACTTAAGCAAGGTCAGAACGGACACAAGATACCTTTCAACAAAGAAGGATGTTGAAAAAATATTAAACAACATGCCCGTTGCAGGGGGGAAAGTCAAAGCGTTTTTAAAAAGAGCCAAGGACGCAGTCAAACAGATGGTTGTTCCCGGAATGCTTTTTGAAGAGCTTGGTCTCACATACATGGGCCCCGTAGATGGACACAGCATTGACGATTTGTTAGTAGCCTTCAAGACTGCCAAAAACATTGAAGGACCTCTTATAATGCATGTGGTAACAAAAAAAGGAAAAGGATATAAATTTGCTGAACAAAGGCCAAATGAATACCACAGCGTGTCAGCATTTGACATTGAAACAGGAAAGAACATAAAAGAATCTACAGTTGCGTCGTATTCTGATGTATTTGGAAAGAAGCTTTGCGAAATAGCTGAAAACAACAACAATGTTGTAGCCATTACAGCAGCCATGACAGATGGAACAGGGCTCACTAATTTTGCAAGAAAATTCCCCAAAAGAATTTTTGATGCAGGTATTGCCGAACAACATGCAGTTACTATGGCTGCAGGACTTGCTGCAAACGGAATTGTTCCTGTTGTGGCTCTTTATTCTTCATTTCTTCAAAGAGCTTATGACCAGGTAATTCATGATGTTGCAATTCAAAATCTACATGTTGTGCTTGCTGTTGACAGGGCAGGTCTTGTAGGAAATGACGGTGAAACACACCAGGGGGTGTTTGATGAGTCATTTTTGATGCAGATACCAAACATGACTGTCATGTGTCCTGCAGACTACAGAGAGCTTGAAAGTATGCTTGAATTTGCAGTGAATGAAATTGATGGACCTGTGGCCATAAGGTATCCAAGAGGAAGTCTCAAGGAATATGTGAGCGGAAGCTATAAAAAAATAGAAAAAGGCAAGGGCATTGTAACTGAGGAAGGCAGTGATGTTACCATAGCTGCCTGCGGCAAAATGGTTGTGACTGCACTTCATGTCCGAGAAATATTAAAAGAGCAAAACATTGATGCTGAAGTTGTAAATTTGAGATTCATAAAGCCTTTGGATGATAATTTGCTGTTAAAATCAGTAATGAAGACAAAGAAGGCTGTTGTAATAGATGAAGCTGTTCCATGGGGATCTTTTGCTTTAAGCGTAAAAGCAGCACTTCAAGATCATGCCGACGTTCTTATAAAGACATTGCCTGATGAATTTATCAGACACGGCACTGTTGAAGAACTGCTTAAGGAAAACAATATGGACCCTGAGAGCATTGCTTATGATGTAAAAAAATTCTTGGGGAGGTAAAAATGAACACCATAATCGGTATTACAGCTGATAAAATTATGGAAGACGGATTTTACTATGAAAAGGTCAACGAAAGCAATTTAAATGCTGTTTTTCAACATGGAGGCGTGCCTGTCATTCTTCCAATAACTGAAGATGAAAAAACAATAGAAAAATATTTAAGTTTTGTTGACGGAATTTACTTCACAGGAGGCGGAGACATAAACCCTCTGTTGTTCGGTGAGGAACCAATCAGACAAATAGGTGCCATAGATTACGATAGGGATGCATTTGAAGTGAAATTGTACAACCATGCCGCAGCAAGAAACATGCCCATGCTTGGCATATGCAGGGGTCAGCAAATCATGAACATTGCTGCAGGAGGAACACTGTACCAGGACATTTACACCCAGAGGCAAAATACGAACGGGCATTCTCCAAAGTTCACATTTGGAGGATATGAGCACCACACGGTTAATTTGTTAAAAGACTCCATGATTTTTAACATATTAAAAGCAGACAAGATTAAAACAAATTCCTTTCATCACCAGGCAGTGAAGGATGTGGCTGAAGATTACATTGCAACTGCTTTTACTGAAGATGGAATAATAGAATGCATAGAATCTGCAGAACTTGATTTTGCACTGGGTATTCAGTGGCATCCTGAAATAATGTTTGAGAGATATCCGATATTTTGCAATATTTTCAGCAGTTTTATAGAGGCTTCAAAAAGATATTCTATAAAAAAGAATTGAGTTGCAATTTTTATTTAAAGGCAAAAGATGATTATTCAAAGAATAAAAAAGCACGGCTAGACTACTGATATAGTTTACAAGCCGTGCTTTTTTTCAGGGAATTTATTATTTAGAACTTGTCGTAATAAATTTTATTAAGAGAAATATTCTTTTCTTCCAGAGATTTTATTATGGAATCAATCATTGCAGGGCTGCCGCAAAGATATGCTGAATAATTTTCTCCATTTTCCACATGTTTTATTATTGAATCCGGAACTCTTCCCCTGTCTCCATTCCAATCAGGAGATTCTTCACGAGACAGTGTTGCTATGAATTTAAAAGCGGGAAGTTTTTCTTCAAAATATTTGATTTGTTCAAGCATGAACAAATCTGACATTGTCTTTGCTCCGAAGAAAAATATTGTTTCTCTGTTGATGTTATTTTCAGCCATGTACTTAAGTATTGAAAGTATGGGCGCCATGCCGGTTCCTGCTCCTGCCAATATTATGGGGCCGTTGTCATCCTCGTGGTAGTAGAAATCTCCATAGGGTCCGTTTATGTGCACATTGTCTCCCACATTCAGGTGCTGATGAACATATGTTGTTGCAATGCCTCCGGTATATCCTATGAGAAGCTCGATTGCATGTTTGTCGTTGACGCTTGAAGCAACAGAATATGCCCTGTAAACCTCTTCGTCGTTACCTTCATATGCAGGTGCCTTAAGCTGTACATATTGCCCTGGTCTGAAGTTTATCTCTTCATTGCCAAGATCAAAGCGCAGATACTTGATTGTTGGAGTTACTTTTTCCATTTTTACAACTGTTGAAGCATATTCCTTCACATTGAAAAGCTCTTCAGGTATTTCAATTTTTATGTCTTGTTTTAATTTACATTGACATGAAAGACGCATGTTCTTTGCAAGCTCTTCATTTGTGAGCAGTGGAAGTTCCGTAGCAAGCACAGGCCCTCCTCCCTCTGTTACCACAACTTTGCAGTAGCCGCAGGAACCCTTGCCTCCACAGGCCGATGGTATGAATATTTTTTCGTTCCTCAGTGTTGAAAGAAGGCTGGTTCCTCCTTCCACGGTGTAAGTTTTTTCATTGTTGATGGTGAGTTTTACTTCTCCATAATTTCCAACTGTCCTGTCTGCAGCTGTTAGTATTGCAGCAAGGATTGAGGTAATTGCAGAGATTATCAATGTAGTGGTTAATATTGTGCTCATGGTGGCCTCCTATTGAATTTGAACCATGCCGCTGAAGCCTATGAATGCCAGGGCCATGATGCCGGTTATAATAAGTGTTATAGGTGCGCCTCTTAAACCTTCAGGTATGGAATTTTCATTTAGTTTTGATCTTATTCCTGCCATTGCCGTTATGGCAAGAGCCCATCCGATTCCTGAGCCAACAGAAAACATAAATGTCTGAAGAAAATCATACTGTCTTGCAACCATGAAAAGAGACACACCAAGTATAGCGCAGTTTACGGTTATGAGAGGAAGAAATATTCCTAGGGCGTAGTAAAGATTTGATAAATATCTTTCCATGACCATTTCTAAAAGCTGTACAAATGCTGCAATGACAAGGATGAACACTATATACATGAGGTATTCAAGGCCGAAAGGAACAAGTATGTTCCAGTAAACAATGTAGTTCAGTACTGTGGTAAATGAAAGAACCATGGTGACTGCAACACCAAGTCCAATTGCAGTTGGAATTTCCTTTGATACAGCTATGAAGGAGCACATTCCGAGAAAATTTGAAAATATCATGTTGCTGGTGAAAATTGAAGCTATGAAAATTACAAATGGGTGGACATCAATCATTTTTTCTCAACTCCTTCTTTTTCTTTTTTAGTTCTTAAGTTGTATGCAGCCCACATAATCAAAGCAAGTATGAAGAATGCAGAGGGCGGCATTACCATCAGTGTCCATTTTGTGAAGTTTTGAGGCATTACAGCTCTTCCGAACACAGTGCCGAATCCAAGCAGTTCCCTTACCAGTGAAATAAAAAGAAGTACAAGAGTGTACCCGAAACCAGAAGACAGACCGTCAAGGAATGATAATAACGGCGGATTAGACTGAGCAAACCCTTCAGCCCTTCCCATAATAATGCAGTTTGTTATTATAAGCCCTACATAAGGACCCAGTGCTTTGCTCATATCAATCATATATGCCTTTAAAAATATGTCTACAATAATTACGTAGGCAGAAATTATTAGAACCTGGACCATCATGCGTATGTGTCTGGGGGTGCGGCTTTTTAAAAGCGATACGGTCATGGAAGAAAATGCTGTTACAAATGAAAGTGCAATTCCCATAATGAGGGAGTTCATCATTCTGTTTGTCACAGCCAGGGCTGAGCAAATTCCTATAACCTGAACCAGTATTGGATTGTCATATAATATTCCTTTTTTAAAGATTTTTTTTGCATCCTTCTTAAGGCTCATTATTTCACCTCCAGTTTCTTAAAAAAATCATTTAAATCTTCGTTGATAAGTTTTTCCACAGCCGATGAAGTCTGGGTTGCTCCTGCAATGGCATCCACATTGCTTCCGCTTTGGGGAGAGGAAACTATAAACTTGCCGTCCTGAGAATCAGATATGTCGATTTCTCTGAACTGTTCCTTGTATGATTCTTCTGAAATCCTTCCTCCAAGCCCCGGCGTTTCAGATTGTTTGACAAAATCAATGCCTGTTATTTTTGAATAGTCTTCGTTAAGTCCTACATATCCTGAAATAGTTCCCCAAAGACCGGGTCCTTCAACAGGAACTGCATAAGAAATTTCTTTTTCTCCGTCCATGAGCACATAAATGTTCTTTCCGCCTGTAAATCTTTCTTCAACATGTTCATTAAAAACTTTTTCTATATCTTTTGGATTTTTACTTTCCGGAAGAATGTCGAATATGTAAAGAATTTTATATCTTAGCTCGCTTTCGTTGTTAAAAGCAATTGTATCTTTTGTTGCTTGGCTGAATGCAGAAAGAATAAATACGAAGAAGGCTGTTACAACAGTCATAAAAATAATCGGATAAAAAAATGATTTTTGGTTTTTCATATTGCAGCCTCCTTTTTCTTTTTTTCTGCTTCTTTAACAAAGTAATCAATTATAGGGGCAAATGTGTTTCCTATTAGTATTGCAAACATCATTCCGCCGTTAAAAAGAGACATACTCCTTATGAGTATGGTCACAGCCCCTATTATTAAACCGTAAATCCATTTTCCTGTCTTTGTTTTTGCAGCACTTATGGGATCAGTTGCCATGTACACGGTTCCAAACAGAAATCCTCCCATCATCATACCATAAATGGGATTTGCTGCATTAAAACCTGATAATCTCAAGACAATTGATAATAAAGTAAAACCTGCTAATGAACCAAGCATTATTTCGTGAGAAGCAGTTTTTTTGTAAATTAAGTATAAAGCCGAAATTATTATTAAAATTTTGCATGTTTCTCCAACCGCACCTGGAATGGTGCCAAGGACAAGCGATTTAATATCAGACAATGCTCCTGAATTTTTAAACATTATCATTGGAGTTGCACTTGATACTGCATCAATTTCTTGAGTCAAATAAGTTGTAAATCCACCAGGAAAAAAACTAGAAGCCACATTCCAAGATATGGTCATGGGTTCAGGAAAATTGACATAAATAAAGGCACGACCCACAAGTGCCGGATTGAAAATATTGCGTCCAAAACCTCCGAAAAATAATTTTCCAAAGAAAAGTCCAAAAAGAATTCCTATAGCTGCAATCCACATGGGGATGGATGGCGGCAGGGTCATTGTGTAAAGAATGCATGTGACAAACACGGCTTCAGATGCTTTGCTGCCATAGTGTTTTTCCCACAGATATTCTGCGGCTGTTCCTATTGTTGTCACAAGTATGAATAAAATAAGCACTCTTTGCCCATACACATACACTGAAAACAAAATTATAGGCACAAGGGATAAAAGCACAGCCCTCATATTTTTCTGAATTTTAAAAATATCTTTGTAAATCATATTCACCTCCGAATTTCAATACTATATATATACACGCAAAAATGAAAATCAATCACGGAATAGTTTACATTTTGCCGAAAAAAATTAAAAAATAAACAAAAAGTATTATTTGCTATTGAAATTTTAAGTGTTTTACATTAATATTAGTATATAATTGAAGTAAATTCGGAAATTTTAAATAAATGTTAGTCATTCCGTTATTATTCAGAATCAAAAGAAAATAATATAAAGGGGATTTGATTATATGAATAAAATAGAAATTGTTATAGGTGATAAAAAATACAACGTAAAAACTGATGAAAGTCCCGAATATGTGAAAAATATAGAAACAGTCCTGAATGATCAGATAAATTCAATAGCAAATGCAAACAAACGCTTTAACGAAATAGACAAGATGATTTTGTCTTCATTTGTGATTGTGGATAAATATATTAAACTTACAAAGGAAGCAAGCGACTACAGAAAAGAAATCAAAGATGAAATACAGCTTTTGAAGGAAGAAAAAATCAAGGCTCTGCAGGAAAAGGATGAAGCATATGCAAAATCTTCTGAAGCAGTGCTTGAAAAGGAAAGATACAGGGAAAAGCTTCTTGCAAGGGACAATGACAGGGAATATCTTAATTCACAGATTTCAAAACTTCAGGAAAAACTTTCGGAGCAGGAACAGCAGCTTGTAAAAAGCGAAATGCTCATGAATGAGCTTAAAATCAAAAACGAAGAACTAAATGAACTATGTGAAGAATTTAAGAATGAAAGAGAAAACTTCACAAAAGAAATTAATTTCATGAACAACACCAAGAGCAGTTTAAACGGAAGAATTTCAAAACTTCAGCTAAAGCTCAACGAAAGGGAACAGTACGTTGTTCAGCTTGAAAAAAATATAAGGGAACTTAAAGGAAATCTTGAGGACAAATCTCAGAAAATTTACAATTTCAGCGACGATCAGCAAAAAATGAACATGATCATAGAGTCCAAGCAAAATGACATTGATTCATTGAACAATAAAATCACGCTGCTTCAAAACAAGCTGAATGAAAAAGATGAAGTTATCAGTAACAAGGATAAGTCAATTTTGGAACTTAAAAAGAGTACAGAAGAATTGAAGAAAAAATACGAAAACATCAACGATGAAAAGGAAAGATACCTGGAAGAGCTGCTAATGACTAACAACGACAAGGAAAATCTAATAAACAGCATCAATGAACTGCAGGACAGGTTAAATCGCAAGGAAACAGAAAATTTTCAGAACCAGCTTGAAATCAGTAAGCTTAAGAAAGACAACAGAGAATTGTTGGAACTTTTAGAGGATGAAACGTCTAATTAACCAGGGGAACGCAAAAGCGTTCCTTTTTAAAAACAGGAGAAAACATGAAAAAACAAATTGAACTTTTAGCACCTGCAGGAAGCATGGAATCATTTTATGCCGCAGTTAACAGCGGAGCAGATTCAGTGTATCTTGGAGGAAAGTTATTCAACGCAAGACAAAACTCACAAAATTTTGATAACGAGGAAATGAAACATATAATTCGCTACGCCCACAACAAGGGTGTGAAAGTATACGTAACTATGAACACAGTACTTAAAGATTCGGAAATGATAGATGCATTAAACTATGCAGCTTTTCTGCATGATGCTGATGCAGATGCTGTAATAGTTCAGGATCTGGGATTATTGTACCTTATAAATAAGTTTCTTCCTGATTTAAGCGTGAACATGAGCACCCAGGCAGCCATTTATGATGAATATGGAGTGAAATTTTTTGAAGACTTTAATATAAACAAAGTCATAATGGCAAGAGAGCTGTCCATTAGCCAGCTAAAGGAAACTCTGGAAAACACAAATGTTGACCTTGAAATTTTCATACACGGGGCACTTTGTGCCTGTTATTCAGGTCAATGCTACATGTCAAGCTTTTTAGGAGGCAGAAGCGGCAACAGAGGAAAATGCGCACAGCCTTGCAGGCTTAATTACAGCTTTTATGACAAGGAAAAGAAAGAAGAACTTGATGACTTCGGAACAATTCCTGTGCTGAGCATGAAGGATTTCAATGCAGGACAGTCAATAGGAGAACTAATTGATGCAGGCATTAAAACATTTAAAATTGAAGGTCGCATGAAAGGACCTGAATACACTTCTGCAGTGGTGGAATATTACAGACAAATAATAGACAATTACCTGACAGGCAAAACCACAGACATCAATGAGTTTGAAAAAAGAGCAATATCAACATTTTCAAGAGGATATACAAACGGGTATTTAAAACCATCTAAGGACGATGAGATGTTTGCAAGAACAAGTTCTGGCGTTAAAGGTGATGATATTGAAAATATTGAGGAAGAAACAAAGGACATTGCTCATGAATTTTCAGCATTAAGAAGGAAAAAAATAAAATTTGCTATTTCACTGAAGGTTGGAGAACAAGCTGTTCTTACGGCAACAGACGGGGAGAATGAAGTTGTTGTGAAAAGCAGCGAAGTTTGCGAAACAAGCATTAAGAATCCTGCCACAGAAGAAATAATAAAAGAACAGCTGGGAAAACTGGGAAGTACAATATATGAGTTAGAAAAACTAGACATTGCCAGTGACGAAAATGTGTTCTTAAGAAAAAGCACATTGAATCAGCTTAGAAGAGAAGCTACTGAACTTCTTTATGAAAAGGGAGCCGTTGTTTATTCAAGAAAAGAAGCAGGAAACATACCACTCAGCAAGTTGTTCGATTTTGAGAAAAACAAAAATGATGCAAGAGCAAAAATAAGCCTGAAAATAAATTACAACAATGAAATAGAATTCATAGACAACATGAAGGTAAAAAGAGTTTATGTTCCATACAATCTTGACATGGAAATGGCAAAGACAATAGAAGTTGAAGAAAAATACCTCTGGATACCAAACATAGTGTCAAAATCGGAATATGCTCTGTTTGACAAGAATATGAAGATTTATGAGGAAATTTTTGACGGTGTATGTGTTAACAATCCTGGAAGTTTTTATTTCTTCAAGGAAAACTCAAAGTTAAAAATACACTGCGGACCGTTCTTCAACATCATAAATTCATTTTCAGCGGAGCTTTTGAAGGGTAAGGGAGCAGAAAGCATTACATTTTCCATCGAAGCAAACATAAAAGACATGGAAAGCATCACGCGGAATTCAACTCTCAGGACTGAAATAGTATCCCATGCATATGCGCAGCTCATGGTTATGAAAAACTGCCCAATGTCAATGGTTAAAAACTGCAAAAACCTTCAGGACTGCAGCAAGTGCGAGTACAGGGAAAAAATAATGCTTAAGGACAGAAAAGGCGTTTATTTTAACATTGAAAGAGAAAACAAACTAATTCACATATACAACAGCGTTCCATTGACGCTCATAGGAAAAGTATATGACTTTGAACGTACAGGAATCGAATTTTTCTTTGTGGACACAAAGTGGCTTGAAGACCCGGAAGAAATAATTGATGCTATGTACTGCGAAATAAACGGTGTTCAAACATCAAACGTGCTTGAAGAAAATGGCTTCACCAGAGGCCACTATTTAAAAAACATCCTTTAAAAATTAATAATGAATAATTAAGAATGAAAAATTAATTGATGGAATTTTGGATACCAAAATTCCTTCCATAATTCTTAATTCTTAACTCTTAATTCTTAATTAGGAGAAAGAAGGGATTAAAAATGAAACAAAAATCTAAATCAGTATTGGAATTTGATAAGATTATTGAAAAGCTTTCAAATTATGCGGAAACATCCAATGGAAAAAAAGAGATTTTAAAACTGGATGTTTCATCAGATGTTGAGGCAGTTAAATTCAAACAAAATCAGACTGCACAGGCTCTTTCAATAATTATGGAAAAAGGAAATCCTCCATTAGGAGGAATAGCAGATATAAAAGAATATGCAAGAAGGGGAGCCGTGGGAGGAATAATTTCCCTAAGAGGGCTTCTTAACTGCGCGGATACATTAAGAGCTGCTAGGCTTTTAAAAAACTATGTGCTCCTTAATAACAGGGAAGAAAGAAACTATTCTCTCCTTGAAGAACTGTGCGAAGGAATTTTCACTGACAAGGACACTGAGGACAAAATATACCACGTGGTCGTAAGTGAAGAGGAAATTGCAGATGACGCAAGCCCGGAGCTTAAAAGAATAAGAAGAGAAATACAAATAAAAAACAATGCCATAAAAAATAAAATAAATACCATTGTGAATTCATCCGCCATGCAGAAATACCTGCAGGAAAACATAGTGACAATGAGAAATGACAGATATGTAATTCCTGTTCGTAAGGAATATAGATCCATGGTGAGAGGAATAATCCACGACCAGTCATCAACAGGCTCCACTCTTTTTATAGAACCAATGGCAGTGGTGGAAATGACAAATGACATTTCTAACCTTAAAATTGAAGAAAAGAAAGAAGTTGAAAGAATACTTCTTGAACTTAGTGGATTAATAGGCACAATCAGCGAACAAATGCTCATTAACCAGGAAATTCTCACAGAACTGGATTTCATATTTGCTAAGGGAAAGTATGCCATAAGCATAAATGCCATTGAGCCTAATGTAAATGACAGAGGTTATATAAGAATAAAAAAAGGAAGACATCCTCTCATTGATCCAAAAGTTGTTGTTCCCATCGATGCATGGCTGGGGGATAAGTTCAGGACTCTTATTATCACAGGACCTAACACAGGAGGAAAAACAGTGTCTATTAAGACACTGGGATTGTTTTCTCTCATGGGAATGGCAGGTCTTCATATTCCGGCGGAATACGGAACTGAAATATCAGTTTTCAGCGCCGTCTATGCGGACATAGGTGATGAGCAAAGCATTGAGCAGAGCCTCAGCACATTTTCTTCCCACATGACAAACATAGTGAAAATCATGAAGGAAGTGGATGAAAAATCTTTTGTTTTGTTTGACGAACTTGGAGCCGGAACAGACCCTACAGAAGGTGCTGCTCTTGCCATATCAATTCTTGATACTCTTCACGAAAGAAATATCGTAACTGCTGCCACAACCCACTACAGCGAGCTTAAACTATATGCCCTGAACACAGAAGGAGTCATAAACGGAAGCGTTGAATTTAATGTTGAAACATTAAGTCCAACATACAAGCTGTTAATAGGAGTTCCGGGAAAATCTAATGCTTTTGAAATATCGAGAAAGCTTGGCTTGAGTAATGACATTATAGACAAGGCAAAGAAAAACATTGAAACTGAAAAGGTTGAATTTGAAGATGCATTGAAGCAAATAGAAGACAATCGGGTATATATTGAAGAAAAAAGGCGTGAAATTGAAAGACTTGATGAGCAAAGCAGGAAAAAGCACTCGGACTTTCTGGCCAAGGAAAGAAAATCACTTGAAAAAAGTGAAAAGCTTGTTGATGAAGCAAATTACGAGGCAAGAAAAATAGTTGAAAATGCCAAGAGAGAAGCTGCAGAAATCATTAAGGAACTTAAGAAATTAAACCTTGAGATGGATAAGGACAAAAGCCGAAGGGTAAATGAACTTAGACAGACGCTGAACGATAAATCAAAGGAACTTGATGAAAACCAGTACACAGAACAGATTTTCCAGGAAGACACATACGACACGGATTCTCCCATATCAAATGGCGATGCTGTAACAGTGAGAAGCCTCAATCAAAAAGGATTTGTCATTTCTGATACAGACAATCAACAAAATGTAATGGTACAAATAGGCCTTATTAAAATGAAAGTAAAGAAATCAGATTTGATAAAAATCAAATCTGACGAGGAAGTGAAACAAAAAAACAACACTACAAGAATGGTTAAACTGAAAACATCATCCATAAGTCCTGTAATAGACTTAAGGGGACTTAACTTAGATGAGGCGCTTTTGGAGCTTGACAAGTACCTTGATGATGCGTTCATGTCAAATCTCAACGAAATACAAGTCATTCACGGCAAGGGAATGGGCATCTTAAGAGAAGGTATAACACAATTTTTGAAAAAGCACAAGCATGTTAAAGAGTCAAGGCTTGGTTCGTTCAACGAAGGCGGAGACGGTGTAACAATAGTTACGTTCAAATAATGTGAGAACATAGTACAACGCACGATAAAACTAATAAAACGGCCCCTTTGGGGCCGTTTTTAACTTATATTAACAATTTTGTTTGCAACATTCTCATTGAACATGAAATCATGTTCCACAAAAATCATTGTAGGGCAGTACTTCAAAATGAGCTCCTCAATTTGCATTCGTGAATTCACATCAATAAAATTCAGTGGTTCATCCCATATATAAATGTGAGCTCTTTGAGAAAGGCTTTTTGCAATGAGAACTTTTTTCTTTTGTCCTCCGCTTAACTGTTCCAGATTTTTTTCGAATATTTCATTTCCGGTATCAAGCTTGTCAAGAAGCATTCTGAATATGCTTTCGTCAATATTTTCATCCCTGCAGTAATTTTTTAAAGAACCTTGGAGAAATCCTGTGTCCTGAGGAACGTATGAAACTACAAGTCCGCTTCCCATAGTTACCGTTCCTGAATAATTGTTATTTTCTCCTGTTAGGATTTTCAATATGCTAGATTTCCCGCTGCCGTTTTTTCCGCGAAGTGCAATTCTGTCTTCATGTTCTGCCTGAAAGCTTATGTTGTCAAATATTTTTCTGTCCTCATAACTTAAGGACAATCCTTCAACATTTATGAGGGTATTTTTGCGGTATTTAAGCGGCATGATTTTTAATTCATCGCTTCTTTCAATGTTTTTAAGAAGGAGCTTCTTATTTTCAATGGATTTTTCTTTCCTGCGCTCAATTGATTTTGCTCTTTTCATCATCTTGGCAGCTTTGTGTCCTATAAAGCCTCTGTCAGGCACAGGTTCTCCGAACTTCGACTTTTCCGTCTTGTCGCTCCAGCCGGCAGAGCGCCTTGATGATTCTTCAAGATTTTTAATTTCTTTTTCAAGCTTTTCATTTTCGCTTATTTCAAAATTATCTCTTAAATCCTTATTTGATTGCCAGGTTGAAAAGCTACCCTTTTGAATGTCAATGTCTGTTTTGTTTATAGATAGTATGTGATCAACAACGCTATCAAGAAAATGCCTGTCATGGGATACAAGTATGAATCCTTTTTTGCATTTAAGATACTCAGAAACAGTGTTCCTTCCCTCAAGGTCCAGGTGGTTTGTTGGTTCATCAATCAAAAGAAAATTGTTTTTCTTTAGAAACAGTGAAGCAAGCATTACCTTTGTCTTTTCACCGCTGCTTAATGTTGAAAACTGCCTTGAAAGAACATCTCTTTCAACTTGAAGCATGTTTAGTTCCTTTTCAATCATTTCATTAATGATGTATCCATCATTTTCAGAGTATAAGTCAAGTATTTCACCGTATCGTACCATGTCACCGTCCGTACCGGATGTAATAAGTCTTTGCATTTCTTTTTCCCACCGGGTGAAAGGTGCTATGATGTTTCTTGCAGTTTCCAATGTGTTGTCATTGCCATTGATTTCGAAAGGAAAGTAATCAAATTTTGTTGATGCGCTTATACTTCCTGAGTAGCTGTACTTTCCCATCAAAAGATTCAAGAAAGTTGTTTTGCCTCTGCCGTTTCTTCCTGTGAAGCCAAGCTTCCAGTCAGTATCAATTTCAAAGGACGTATTTTCAAAAATATTTTCATAATTTGTTTCATAGCTGAAAGTCAAATTTTTTACACTTATTATAGACATAATCCCTCCTGTAAGAGAGAAAATTAATTTAAAATAAAACACAAAAAAAACATTACAGAATCATGAAATATCAGAAATTAATTTACTCTCAAGTATTTTCTTAAAACAAAGCCTTATATTTGGCTTGTTTAACATTTCATACATCGAATAAATAAATTATCTAATCATTTCATCGTTACCTTTCTTTAATGTTTATTTAATTATATATAATATAATTCTTCATGTCAATG
This sequence comes from Sedimentibacter sp. B4, assembly GCF_000309315.1. Classification (NCBI taxonomy): domain Bacteria; kingdom Bacillati; phylum Bacillota; class Tissierellia; genus Sedimentibacter; species Sedimentibacter sp. B4. The sequence continues at coordinate 8,238 of NZ_CANG01000931.1, read as the reverse complement.
TGCAGTACTGCAATATATGGAAAAAATTAAATTAATTGCATTTTTATATCCTAAACATTATAATTAGATACAAAAAAGCATAAAATAATCAAAACACGGAGGTCATATGGAAAGAGAAATAGTAAGATTGGACATGAATAAAGATTTTGAAGCCTTTGAAGAACTTTCGGTGATTTCCTTCGGAGAAGGAACTAACAGCAAAAAAGAAATGTATCAATGGCTTTTTGATAAAAACCCATACAATAAATCAGGCAACATGATGTACCTGCTAAAAGAAGGTGACAAAGTAATAGGCTGTGACGGACTTTTGCCCAACGAGCTTTATGTTAACGGAAAAATACTTCTAACAGCTCATTCTGTAAAATCCATGACTCACCCGGATTACAAGAAGCAGGGAATATTCAGGACCATGACTCAGAATTCCTGCGAAAGAGGCCGCCAGGACGGTGTTGATGTTGTAATCGGACTTGCAAACGATCAGTCATATCCTGCTTATCAAAGGTTCGGCTGGCCCACATTGTTTGAAAAGGAAGTATATGTGAGACCAATTCTCATAAAAAACATTCTTAAGAGAAGAATAAAGGTCGGAATCCTTGCTTCAATGGGAAATTCAGTTTATTCAGCCTACATGAAAAATAAACTCAAAGGACAGATGGACAAGGAAATCCAATTTGAAATTCTTGACAGTGTTCCTGAAGAAATACAGAAATGCTGGGACAAATATAAAGAAAAGTACAGAGTTATGCTGGTTCGTGATTTCAAATACTGCAACTACAGGTACAATTTAAGACCTGACGTAAATTACGTAACAATACTGGCAAGACTGAACAATGAGATAATAGGTTTTTCAATTCTTCACAATTCTGTTGCAAACGGGTCAAAAATGACGTCTGCAGTTGAATTTTTCACAGACCCTACAAATGAAAGATACATAAAGGCTTTAGCAAACGGAGTTGCAAAATACTGCTATGACAACGGGCTTGAATATGCAGTAATAGGAACAGGGCTTTACGGAAAATATAAGGAAGTTCTACTGAACAACGGTTTCATGATTACGAGAAAACCTCCAAAAAACAACATGATGATTGCCAACGTGCTGTCTGACAAAGTTACACTTGAGGAACTCATGGGACATGAAAATTGGCATATAACACAGGGAGACGGAGAAACAGAACTGGATTTGTAGAATAATTAATAGACAAATAATATCAGATGAATAAACTTTATATGGTGCTGCAATTGATAATTATTGTTGCATTGACATTGAAAAACAGCTGTGATATTATTACTAACAAACTAATAAAAGGGAATACTCGGAGGAAAGAGATGGATTTTAAAGAAAAAGTAGCAGAGATATTCACTGCCGTAGAATCAGATTTGTCTATGGATGATGCTCTTCAGTTAATAGAGATACCACCCAGCCAGGATATGGGAGATTATGCGGTTCCGTGCTTTAAATTTGCAAAGAAGTACAGAAAGTCTCCTGCAGTTGTAGCAACAGAAATAGCAGAAAAGATTGGAAATGTTGATTTATTTGAAAAAATTGAATGCAACGGTCCATATGTAAATTTTTTTGTTGACAAAAAACATTTTGCAGAAAGAATATTAAAACAAGCATACATAGAAAAAGAAAATTTCGGAAGTACAGATGTAGGACAGGGCAAGACTGTCATTGTTGAGTTTTCATCTCCCAACATTGCAAAGCCATTCCATATTGGACACATCCGTTCAACTCTTATTGGAAACTCCATAAACAAAATATACAAGTACATGGGTTACAACACAGTTGCAATCAACCACTTAGGAGATTACGGCACTCAGTTCGGAATGCTTATTTCAGCTTACAAGAAATGGGGAACGCCTGAAATAGTTGAAGCCATAGAAAAAGACCCAATTCCTGAACTTTTAAAACTGTATGTAAGATACAACCAGGAAATAGAAACTCATCCGGAATACAGGGATGAGGCAAGATACTGGTTCAAGGAACTTGAAAACGGCAACGAGGAAGCTAAAAGACTGTGGTCGTGGTTCAGAGAAGTGAGTCTCAAGGAATTTAACCGTGTATATGACATGTTCGGAATAAAATTTGATTCATATGCTGGAGAAAGTTTCTATTCAGATAAAATGCCTGCAATTTTAGATGAGCTTGAAGACAAGTGCCTCCTTAAAGATTCAGAAGGAGCAAAAATTGTTGAGCTTTCTGAATATGGACTTACAGATGCCGTAATTCAAAAAAGCGATGGATCAACTCTTTATGTAACAAGAGACATTGCAGCAGCAACTTACAGAAAAAGAACTTATGATTTCTATAAAAATATATATGTTGTTGGCGCACCGCAAAAGCTTCACTTTGACCAGTGGAGAAAAATCATAGATTTGATGGGATATGACTGGGCATACGACTGTGTTCATATAATGTTCGGAACAGTGAGCCTTGAGGACGGAGCACTGGCAACACGCAAGGGAAGAGTAGTGTTCCTTGAAGATGTTTTGAAAAAAGCAATCGAAAAAACAACTGAAATAATAAATGAAAGAAATCCTAACCTCGAAAATAAGGAAGAAGTTGCAAAACAAGTGGGCATAGGAGCTGTAATATTCCAGGAGCTGTTCAACAACCGTATTAAGGACTACATGTTCTCATGGGATAAAACTTTAAGCTTTGAAGGCGAAACAGGGCCATATGTTCAGTATACATATGCTAGAACATGCAGTTTACTTAGAAAAGCAGGTGCAGATGTTGATGACAATGTTGATTATTCAGTTCTTACTGACAAGGAATCATTCAATGTCATAAGAAAGCTTGAAGGATTTAAATCAGCAGTACTTGGTTCGCATGATAAATATGAACCTTTCTTCATCACAAGATACATAGTGAGCCTTGCTCAGGAATTTAACCGTTTCTATCACGAGTGCCCTATACTGGTTGAAGATGAAGAAGTTAAAAAAGCAAGACTGCTTCTTACAAAGACAGTTAACACAGTCCTTAAAAAAGGAATGGAACTTCTGGGAATGGAAACACCGGAAAAAATGTAGTAAATAGGAGAGGGCTTATGTCCTCTTAGGTTAATGACAAAGTTTATGTTGGACGTTGTCATTCTGAGAGCTTGCTCGAAGAATCTCATGTTTTAAGTACAGATGAGATCCTGCAGTATCGTTCAGTATGACAGCGTCGGGGTTTGTCAATGATCTGGGAGGGCATAGCCCTCTCTTTTATATTTAAAACTAAACAAAGTATTTTTCAAAATCTTACATTGTCGTGCAGATATGCTAAAAACAATCAAATTTCAACAATACATATCATTATTCACCGTTGACTGCAAAATTAGTTGTAAAATATAATTAGACAACAAACATAAAAGGGTGATGAAATGAAACGTGAAAAGTACATGACAATGCTATTTGCTACGTGTGTTCTGTCTTATTTTATGATGATAAACATGAGCATGACTGCAAGTGCTGAAGATTTATCCAAGTATTACGGCAAGACCACAAGTCAGCAAAAAATTGAAACTTTTATATTTGATTTAAGAGATTCCTATATCAATGAAAAAAAATTGATACAATATGCGAATGAGTTGACAGGACTTAATCTTAGCGACTGTGAATACATGGCAAAAGAATGTAAAAATGAAAAGCTTGATATATTTTTGTTTTTGGGAGTGCTTCGAAGAGAAAGCAATTTTAATCCTTCAGCCATTGGAACATCAGGAGAACGAGGACTTGGGCAGCTCATGGAAAACACCGCAAAACCTGTTGCAGAGAATCTAGGCTATGAATACCATTCTGACAGGCTTTTTGACACAAAATTTAATATTAAGCTGACAATAACCCAGCTTTTGTACTTAATCAACATTTACGACGGTGATCTTCACATGGCCCTCACTGCATACAACAGGGGGCAGCAAGGTCTTGATGATTACATGGAAAAAAGAAGTCATGCTAATAATCCCGGTGAAAGCGAATATTCCTTAAAAGTTTTGCAATTTGCAGGAGAGTATAAAGAAGAGTTTGATAAATTTAATAATTAATTGTATAATAGAGTCGCGTCATTACGCGATTCTATTTTTTAAGGAGCACATATGCTTTCGAAAATACAAAACCTACTCTACAGCTGCTATGAAGACATTACATGGGACAGATTACCAGACATTAGATTTCAGCTGTTTTTAATTTCAGTTAAATGTCTTATGCCTTACGAGGACAACATTGGATGCTACCTGGATAAGGACAGATACATAAAGGAAATAGATCTTTTCAAACTTTATATTAACGGACATAATGATTGCATTGAAAATTATTTTAAAAACAAAACTCCATGTGATGGCGAGGACGGATTAATAGAATATAAAATCATGCCCATTGCAATTTCAAACACTGTATGGGAAAACCTCATGGAAGAAGTTATGAAGATGACTTCCTTTTATTCTCTTAACAAAAGAACAATTATAAATTCAATCCTAATATCATCTGCAGTGTATGATTATTTAAGCGATGAAAATATAGATATTGAAAACATGAATCTAAATGCAAAAGAAAGGATCATTCAATTTTCAATAAAGGAGTTTGCACAAAAACATAATATCAATCTTGACAAAATGAGCATAATTGATTTTGAAAAAGAAAGAATTAAAACTATAACGAAAGCACATCTTTATTCAGAGGAATGCATTTTAAAATCAAAAACATTACAGAACATAATAAACAATGTATCTCCTGAAGAAAAGGAATATAATGATGAGATACTTTCAAACTACTCAGCATACCTGCTGAAACTTCGAAAGGGAACCATTAGTCCTGAAAAGCTTAAGATTGGGGATGGAAAAATTCCTGAACTGAAGGAATTTTTAAAATATTCTTCATTCAGCCATCCTCTTCTTGGAAAGTGCATAATAGTTAGAAGAACCGAAAAAGAAATAATATTAAGAAACAAGACAGGAATCATGAAGGTGAATATATGAAAATTTTGCTTGTAACACTGGATTCAAAATTTATCCATGCAAATCTTGCAGTAAGATATCTAAAAAAATTCTGCAAGGATGATGATTTTAATATAGAAATAAGGGAATTTACAATAAACCAGAAGCAGGAATACATAATTGGTGAGATACTTTCGGCCAATGCTGATTTAATATGTTTTTCGTGCTACATATGGAACATTGAATACATAAAGGAAATTTCCTATATTATTAAAGAAGCAAAAAACTCCGTAGACATACTGTGGGGTGGACCTGAAGTGTCATTTGAAGTTAAAAAACTCATGGAAGAAGAAACATACGTTGATTATGTTGTATTTGGAGAAGGAGAAATAACTTTCAGGGAATTCCTTAAACAGTATCACAGTGAAAATCCCGATTATTCATCCATAAATGGTCTGGTTTTCAGAAAAGAAAAAAGCATCATTATTAATGAAGAAAGAAATCTCATTTTAAATCTTGATGAACTGAGCTACCCATACAAGGAAGACGATAATTTTGAAGACAAAATCATTTATTACGAATCATCCCGTGGATGTCCGTTTTGCTGTAGTTTCTGCATGTCTTCTATTGATAAGAGAATGAGGACATTTTCAATGGAAAGGGTTAAAAGAGATTTGTCTATGCTTTTAAAAACAAATGCAAGACAAATTAAGTTCGTGGACAGAACATTCAATGCAGACTACAAAAGATCCATGGAAATAATTAGATTCATAATAGCGAACAACCAGAACAACATGACAATTCACTTTGAGATAACCGCAGACATAATAAATAATGAATTCCTTGAATTTGTCGGAACCCTTCCTGTTAACATGTTTCAGTTTGAAATAGGCGTGCAGTCATTGAATGATGAAACATTGAAAGAAATCAACAGGCACATGGACATCAATAAATTGTTTGACATTGTCAGGTTCATTGAAGATCATAACAACGTCCACCTTCATTTAGACCTCATAGCAGGACTTCCTTATGAAGATTACAACACGTTTAAAAAGTCATTTGATGGTCTTCACAATCTCCAGTCAGAAAAAATACAGCTTGGTTTTTTAAAGGTGCTTAAGGGAACAAAGATATACGCTGACAAAGAAAAGCATGAAATCCGTTACAGAAAAACAGCTCCATATGAAGTTATCCGCACAAAATATATTTCAGCGGAAGAAATATTCAAACTCAAAGACATTGAAGAACTTGTTGACAAGTATTACAATGAAAAATACTTTGAAAAAACCCTTGAGTACATACTGAAACATTATTTTTCGTCATCAGCCTTTGAATTTTATGAGTCTTTCAGTTTATTCTGGAAAAATAATGATTTGTATAAAGTATCACACAGCAGAAAAAAGCTTTACAAAATACTATATGATTATGTACAATGCTTGGATGGGATTAGCAATGAATTTATTGACTGCATGAAATATGACTATGTGTTCAATAATCAGCATGAAGATATTCCGGATTATCTCATAAGAGAATCTGAGGACAAATACAGGCTGATTAAAAGATATCTTGCGAACGATGCGGATTTTAGAAAAACGTACTTTGCTCATGCAAAAAAAGAAGAAAAAATAGTCAATGATTTCAGAATTGTTGAAATAGGAAAAAATGCAACCTTGTTTATTTACTATGACAAGGACAATATATTCAACAGATGCTTAACACATGTAATAAACCATGCAATAGAGGAGATAGATTATGAACAAAAAAGATAAATACTTTCAGGATAGCTTTACTAAGAAAAGAAACGACATATCATTCATAGATTTAAGAAAAGGTGCTTCAATAAGCTTCAAAGACAAGACATACAAAACAGAAAAGGAACTGCCTGTGCCTGTAAGGGTCGAAAAGCTACTTGAAGACATTAAGAAGCAAAATGAAAGAGACGGTATAACACTTAATAACATAATAGACGGTATAATATTCATCCAGGGGACGGACCCTTCATTTGAATATTTAAAAGATTACCATGAAATGCTCAAAGAACTCCATTTTGACATCAAGCCATATATAATATACTGCATCAACAAGTTTGAAGGCAATGAAACAAAGGACAGTGTCATATACGGCAAGGCTCTGGTAAACATTGAGGAAAATGAAAAAAGCTGCTTTGTTTATGCTTCTGCACTTGAAAAAATGGGTGTTCAACTCAATGAAAAGGGCAAGGACACAATAAGTCAGTACTTTTTTGAAGAAGCCCACAAGTATTTTGAAAAAGCTTTGGATTATGATGACAAGTTTGCTCTTTCTTATTACAAACTAGGTTACTATTACAAAAGGATGCAACAGTATGTTAAAGCAAATCTTACTTGGGAAAAACATCAGGAAGTTGATGATGATCCATTAAGAATAGATGAAATAAGAAATGAGCTTATTTCTTTAAAGCCATATGTTGATTATGAAAGAGGTTACAACCTTGTATTGAAGGAAAGACCGGAAGAAGCTCTTGAATTTTTGCTTCCGCTGGTTAAAGATTTCAGCGGATGGTGGAACTTGCTTTTCTTTATAGGGCTTGCTTACAGATCATTAGGTGATTATGAAATAGCTGAAACATATTTTGAAAATGTATTAAAAATCGATGGCTCCCAAAAAGAAGCGATGAATGAGCTTGGACTGTGCAAAATATGCAGAAAAAAATACGTTGAAGCCGAAGAACTTTTCTCTACTCTGTTAAGCATTGATCCAGGCAACTGTGAAGTTTTCTGTAACCGTGCAGTAGCTTTGTTTTACAACAACCAGATAGACAGAGCATTAGAAGATATACAGACTGCCCTTAAAATTAATCCAGATGACCAGGTAGCCCTAGCCATAAAATCAGAAATTGAAAAATCACAGCAATAGAGTTATAGATATGATTAAAGTAGTTAATTAAAGTGTACCCCAAATGTTAGGCATAATAAACTAGCATTTGGGGTACTTTATAATCATCGTTCTTTTTATTTGTATTTGAATGGATTTAACTGCAATAAATAATCTCAAATAAAAAAGTTCAAACAAAGAATGAAAAGGGGATTGACAAAAATAAATAAGTGAGCTACAATATAAAAGCACTTCAGCTTTCTAAGCTGTTTAGGCAAAAATTAATTGAAAAACAAATGAAAAACCAGTTGACTTTATCACAGTGTTGTGGTAAACTAACAAAGCTGTCGAACTTGACAGAATAAACAAATAAAAAAGATAGTTTTGAAAAGAAGAAAAAACTTCTTGACAAAGAAAAGCTGATGTGATAAACTATCAAAGCTGTCTCAGCAAGAGACGGTGAGTCGAG
>NZ_CANG01000932.1:0-61652 GCF_000309315.1 Sedimentibacter sp. B4 | reverse complement strand
TTCGTTGTAATAATAAAGTTATGCAGTAAAGTCCAGCTAATCCAACAAGTCCATATACTATTCTGCTGAATATAGCTGTCTGGCCTCCGAATATAGCAGCAACCAGATCAAATTGAAACAATGCTATCAGCCCCCAGTTTATGGCTCCTATTATGACTAGCACCAAGGCAAATTTATCCATGGGCAATCCTCCTTATTTAATATAATGTTATTGTTTCAATAAATTTCTATATTATGCATATATTTTAAAACAATGATTTTTAAATCAATTATTTAACATATATTTCTATTGTGAATATAATAATTACAAAATGCATATTAATTGAGGAGGTTTTTATTAATGGATAATTGCAGGACTGAAAATATAGTTGAAGCAAATGAAAACACAAACATTCAATGTGACAGAAGGCCGCCGGTTGTTCCGGTTCTTCCGGTATCACCGGTATTGGGTGCACGCGGCGGAATAGATTCTTCATTGTTGTTTTTCTTTTTACTTCTTGTTTGCATAGTATGCCAAAGCGACTGCGGAATAGAAATGGATACACTTCTTTGGTTCTTCCTGCTTTTGGTTGTAATATACAACATGTAAGATTAATAAAAAACTGCCTGGTATTCAGGCAGTTTTTTATTAAATCCGGTGGTAGCCGGTGTTTTTAAATTTTATTTGTACCGTCATCAATAAGCTCAACTTCCAGTTTGTCAAAGTCAACTTCATCAATAAAATCATGAGGGAAAAACGTGACTATCTTAAACTGAGAAAATTCCATGTCATGTGTCTTAAGCCATACAGGAACGCTCATATCAAACTTCTGGCATATTTCTTTAAGGCATTTTTCTCTTTTTTCATCGTGAGAAATATTTTCTTTATTGTTGACAACCAAAGAGTCAACCATACGATTAGATTTTATTTTTTTTGCCCACAGTTTATACATATGCCACCTTATATTATGAATATCTCGGGGTTACAATATAATCCTTTGTAAAAAACCCTCCGAAGTCTATTTTTGCTCCCAGCAAGGTTCGATCAACTTCTGCCGTCACAATTATTTCTATGCCGTCAACGTTGTATACCTTGTCATCTTTTTTTTGCTTCACCGAAACAATTTTATAGTTGTATCTGTTTCAGCCTACAGGAATTCCGTACAAGACTATGGGAATATTCTGTTCTTTCATTAAAGCCAGCTTTTCCTTTGCCCTGTCTGTTATTTTAAATTCCATAAATGCCTCTCTATCTAGAGAATTTTGGAGTTACTTCAAATCCTTTTTTAAAGAAGTTTGTTGAATAATCAATTTCTGCGCCTTTGATTGCTCCCTCTAGTTCATCTGATACTATAAGTTCAATTCCTTCAGCGTCGTAAACTTTATCATTTTCTGATTGTTTCTCCGAAACAATGCCAAATTCGGCACCACATCAGGAAAAACCTGTGATTTTTAATTTTATAGGTTCATTGTTGCTTTTCATTTCAAGCATTTTTTCTTTTGCTTTTTCTGATAATTTAAATTCCATAATATCCTCCATCTTTTTTCTTATTATACCACAATATATAAAAAATTTTCATATAAATCAGTGACTAAGTTACAAAGCCACGTTTTATCTTTTGCTTATATGTTAATATAAATTCAGTAAATGTCAAGAAAAATATGGATTACAGAAAAATAATTGCCAATATTTTTTTATGCTTCAATCAAAATATTTTTTATGGATTCACGGTCATTGGTATTTTTAACGTCAATTATCAGGTTGATTTCAACAGGACGGTTCTTGATTACATAAATTTTGTCTGACAAATTGACGGCTTCATCAACATCATGGGTTATGAATATGACTGTTCGTCTGCTTTCTTTCCAAAGCCTCTTGAACAATGATACTATGTCTTGTTTCAATTTCATGTCCAGTCCCTTGAAGGGTTCATCCATTATGAGAACATTTGAAGGATAGGCAAAGGCCCTGGCTATGGATACCCTTTGAGCCATGCCACCGCTTAATGTTTTTGGCCTAAAGTCCATGTAGTCCGAAAGTTCAACCATTTTCAGATAGCTTTCTATGATTTCTTTGCGCTTTTTGTTGTCATAAATGTCTTTGAGGACGAAATCCAGATTGTCATACACGCTGTACCAGTCAAGTAGATTTGGCTCCTGGAACACATAGGAGTACAATGCATCTTCAGTTCCTGATACAATTCCCTCATCAACAGCAACTAGATTTGCTGCAATATTTGCTATAGTTGTTTTTCCTACGCCTGAAGGACCAAACAGACATGTTATTTCATTTTCTTCAAATGATATGTTGAAATTTTTCAAAAGAACCATATTATTATATTTTTTAGTTATATCAATCAATTTAATCATTTTGTCTTCCTGCTTTAAATATTTTTTTTAGCAATTTTTCAAAGAAAATGCTCAAAAGAACTATGATGATTGTCCATGCAAACAAGTCCGGAATTTCAAGGTAAACCTTGGAATCATACAAGAATCTTCCTATTGAATACTTTGGTAAACTCAAGACTTCTGCAGCAGATGTAACCTTCCAGCTTATGCCGAGAGCAGATACCATGCCTGCCTTTATGTAGGGAAGAGCGCTGTAAAAATAAACTGATTTTATAACCCGTATTTTTTTATGTTGTAAATTTTACACAATTGAAGAAGCTTATTGTCAGCGGAATAAATTCCCTGTATGGTATTAGTCCAGATGATTGGAAAGCACATTAAAAATGCTACAAAAACAGGTACGTTTGTATCCTTGAACCACATTATGGCAATGATAATAATGCTCATTACGGGTACGGTCCTTATAATGCTGACCAAAGGATTTAAAAGATTGTAAACTGATTTGTTCATTCCGCACACAAAACCCATTATTACTCCATAAAATGTTGAAATTAAAAATCCCGTCAGAGTCCTGTATGTGCTGTAAAAAATTGTTATGTAAGTTACTTTATCAAACATTAAATCAAACAATGATTTAAAAGTGGCAAAGGGAGAAGGGAGATAAATCTCCTGATTGATTATCAGCGAAAGTATCTCCCACACAGTTATCCAAAATATGATTATGAAAAAATTCCTGTACTTACTCAGCAAAATAGAATTTTTCATCTGGCATGCTTCCTCCTACTGAAGCAGGATTTGATTCAAACAATATCCCATAAAAACTGCTTAATTTTTCCTTTTCTGTTGAAACTGATCTGTATGTGATTCCGCAGTAAGGAATTGCTTTTTCTACTATTGCAGCGCTTGGCATAATACCGTTTTTCTCAACTAACAATGATGCCTCTTTTTGATTTGCTAAAACCCAGTTTACTGATTCTTCGTATTGTTTTAAAAATTCAGTTACAAATTCCTTGTTGTTTTCTGCAAACTCTGTGTTTATTATGATGCAGCCTGTATAAAGCTCACTGGCACCTTTAGTTGCTTCCTTCCATGCTTCATTTAAATCTATGAGCATTTTTACATTTTGATTTTTTATTGTCGTCTGTGTAACAAAGGGCTGTGGAAGAAGAGCAACTTTTGTGTCTTCTGCAATTACAGCCTGAGCAAGTGTTGCATGGTCTGTGCTGTAATCAAGCTCTACTTTGCCTTCAAGATTGTTTTGCTTTAAAATATAGTTCATAGCATAATCGGGTGTTGAACCCTTTGCGCTCATTCCAAGTGTTTTTCCTTCAAGTTCTGAAATGTTTGAAGTGTTGTCGCTTCCAACAACGTAAAGGTTTCCTACAGTGTTTACAGCCATTATCTGAATTTTTCCGCCTGTCTTGTTGTACAAAACAGCTGCAAGGTTTATGGGCACGGAAGAAATCTGGATGTCACCGTTTATTATTTTTGCGCTTAAAGCATCAGGTGCGCTTTCTGCTATGTATTCAACGTTGTATTGTTCGCTGTTCATTGCTTTTTCGTCAATCATTTTTATCATGCCTATTGATGTTGGTCCCATAAGGCCTGCAATTGTTACATCAATGGGCTCTTTTGGTTCTTCTTTTACTTGTTCCTGCGGTGCAGGCTCTTGTGGATTTGCCGGAGCGTTGTCTGTCTTGCTGCTGCAGCCTGCAAAAATGGACAATATCATTGCCAGAATCAAAAGCAAACTTAAATTTTTCATAGATTTTTTCATAAATCCTCCTATTTTTTGGATAAGGCGCTTTTTACGCTCAATCCTTTGATTTTTCCAAGCTTGCCGGTAAGAGCTCCTATTTCGTCTGTGGTTCCGTCTACGATGATTGAAATTACATTCACTCCTCTTTCCTTGTAGGGGATGCCCATTCTGCCTATTATGATATCGCCGTACTGGTGAAGAATATCATTTACTTCGGCTATGCGGGACAAATCTTCAATCACTATTCCTATGACACCGATTCTTTTGTCCATATTACCTCCTTATACAAAAAATATTCCTTGCATAACAAGGAATAATCATAGAGAACATTTTTATTTGTTTCCTTGCTCTTAGAAAATCCTTAAGCTTAGATTTGATATTAATTTAACATAGCTAAATTATAAATACAACCATAATAATATTAAGAATATTTAATATTATTTATTCAGCATCTGTCAGTTCTTCAACTGAAATATTGAAATATTGTGCAAAAGCCGACAAATAAAAATCTGATGGTACTTCTTCGTTGTTTTCGTAAAGCTTGATTCTTTCTTTAGGTACATTTAAAACGTTGCCCAGTTCCTGTTTGGTCATATCCTTTTCTTTTCTGATGCTTCTTAACTTTTCACCTAATGTCATAATCATCACCTCAGTTTATTTTGCTGATACTGTTAATATTATACCACAACCAGGAAAAACTACAACATTATTCATTGTCACGTGCTTTAAATATTGTTATAATCTTTATAGATGATATAAAAAACAGAGGATAAAAATGAAAATTGGTGAATTTGCAAGATTTCAAAATATAAGAGGTGCAATATGATAACTACCAGGTGGCTTCAAGGCAGGGAAAATATAAGTGATGCTATTTCACTAAGAAAAAATGTATTTTGTTATGAACTTAAAGCAGATGAAAATCTCATAACGGATATTTATGATGATTTTGCATTCAGTCTTGTTGTGTATGAAGACAATGTACCTGTTGGTACGGGAAGATTGCTTTTTAAAGAAGGAAAATTTTTTGCTGACATGGTTTGTGTCTTGGTACAACATCGAGGTAAAAAATATGGTGATTTAATTATAAGAATGATTGTGAGAAAAGCTTTTGACATGGGAGCTGAAAAGACTTATGCAAAAATAGGAAAGCAATGCAAAATGCTTTTTGAAAGCATTGGTTTCGAAGAAGTTTCTGAAGAAAACGGTGAAATCTTGATGATGAAGACCGGAGATGTTGGAGGAAACTGCTGCAAACATTGATACTACAAAAATAGTAGACAAAATATGTTAATAAGTATATAATTATGAAAACTGTCTATGACTCATGGTCAAGCGGTCTGCCACCATCTCAAGGTGGAATCAGGGGTATGTTTCCCTTATTGTTACCAGAAATGTTTGAGGACGGTGTATGTAATAAATACCGTCTTTTGTTATTTTAATTAAAAAAGCACATACTAGTGCTAGTTGCGGAGGAAAAAATGGATTATAAAAAACTTGCAGAAATGTTGTTTCCGGATATAAAGGAATCAGTACAATATTATGAAGAAGAAGTGTTTCCCAAAAGAAATCTGAAAGAAGGAGCAAAGGTTACAAGACTGGCTCCAAGTCCTACAGGTTTCATTCATCTTGGAAATCTTTATGGAGCTTTTGTTGATGAGCGCCTTGCACACCAAAGCGAAGGTGTATTCATGCTTAGAATTGAAGACACAGACGAAAAGCGAAAAGTGGAAGGTTCTATTGAAATAATAATTTCATCTCTTGAATACTTCGGGTTGAAGTTTGATGAAGGAGCAGGTATTGATGGAGAAGTTGGAAGTTACGGACCTTACTTCCAAAGCAACCGTGGAAAAATTTATCAATGTGTTGCAAAATACCTGGTAGAGCAGGGAAGAGCATACCCATGTTTCTGCACAGAAGAAGAACTTGAAGAAACAAGGAAAAAACAAACTGAAGAAAATGTAAATACAGGGTATTATGGCAAATGGGCGAAAGATAGAAATCTTACACTTGAAGAAGTCCAGGAAAAACTTGCCAATGGCGAAGAATTTGTAATCAGATTCAAGTCTATGGGAACTGAAGAAGGAACATTTGAAATAGATGATGCCATCAGAGGCCATCTCACAATACATGAAAATTATCAGGATATAGTAATTTTAAAAACAAACGGAATACCTACATACCATTTTGCCCATGTTGTTGACGATCATCTCATGAGAGTCACACATGTTGTAAGAGGGGAAGAATGGCTTTCAACACTTCCTATTCATTATGAAATATTTACAACACTGGGGTGGGATACTCCTGTTTACTGCCATACAGCACACCTGATGAAAATGGATAACGGGGCAAAGAGAAAGCTATCAAAAAGAAAAGACCCGGAACTTGGACTTGGATTCTACATGGACCTTGGATATCATCCTGCAGCTGTGAGAGAATACTTGCTGACAATTTTAAATTCCAACTACGAAGAGTGGAGAATTGAAAATCCTGACAGCCATACGGACAATTTCAAATTTGCATTAGAAAAAATGAGCAATTCCGGAGCGCTGTTCGACCTTGATAAACTTAACAACATAAGCAAGGACGTACTCCTTAAGTTTACAGCAGAAGATATTTTTAACTTCATGCTTGACTGGGCTAAAGCACACAAAACTGAAATAACAAATGTACTTTCTCAACATAAGGAAGATGTAATTAAGCTTCTTAATGTTGGAAGAAGCGGAGATAAACCACGCAAGGACCTCATGTACTGCCAGCAGATTTTTGAATTCATAAGTTATTTCTTTGATGAATATTTTGATGTTGTTGACAATTATCCTGAAAACATAAATGCTGAGGAAGCAAAAAAACTGCTGAAAGCTTATCTTGAAACATATAATCACAGCGACGACCAGAGCCAGTGGTTTGATAAAATAAGAATAATAGCACAGGACAACGGATATGCTGCAAAACCAAAGGATTACAAGAAAAATCCTGAAATGTACAAAGGACATGTGGGTGATGTAAGCTCTGTAATAAGAATTGCAGTCATAGGACGTGCCACATCACCTGATGTATGGGAACTTCAGCAGATTATGGGTGAAGGAAAAGTAAGAAACAGAATCGAAAAAGCAATAAACAAATAAAAGAAGAGCCATTAGGCTCTTCAGACTATTGACAAACTCCGACGCTGTCATCCTGAACGATAGTGAAGGATCTCATCTTTGTTGAAAACATGAGATTCTTCGAGCAAGCTCTCAGAATGACAACGTCCAAATGTATACTTTGTCAGAAACCTGAAGAGCTTTAGGCCCTTTTTATTTGTTTATTATTTCTTCTGTTGTTATAGCTGCTGCTTCAATTGAAGATTTTAATTTCACAATCATTTCATCAACATGTTGTTTTGTTATTACAAGTGGAGGAACAAGTCTTATAACGTTTTTGCCTGCGGTAATGATTATAAGGCCTTGTTTCTGAGCTTCTAACACAATATCACCAACAGGAACAGTAAATACAATTCCCTGCATGAGACCTTTTCCTCTTCTTGTTTCAATGAAATCATATTGCTCTATAAGCTTGTCAAGTTCATTTTCCAGATATGGAGTGATTTCAGCGACATTTTCTAGAATTTTTTCAGATTCAAACAAGTCAAAAACCTTGCTCACTGCTGCGCATACAAACGGATTTCCGCCGTATGTGGTGCCGTGGTCACCGGGAACCATGGCTGATGCTGTTTTTTCATTGGCTGCAAATGCTCCAACAGGAACGCCGCATCCTAAAGCCTTGGCTGAAGTCAATATATCAGGCATTACTCCGTAATCCTGGTATGCAAACATTGATCCTGTTCTTCCCATTCCGCACTGAATTTCATCGAAAATAAGCAAAATATCATTTTCGTCGCATATTGATTTAACTCCCTGCAAGAATTCCTTGTCTGCAGGATAAATTCCTCCTTCCCCTTGAACAGGTTCCAATATTATGGCACATGTTTTTTCGGAAACCAGGGATTTTACGCTTTCCAGGTCGTTCATTTCTGCAAATTTAACTCCCTCAATCATGGGCTTGAAAGCTTTCTGGTATTCAGGGTTTCCTGTCACTGAAAGTGCACCCAGGCTTCTTCCGTGAAAGGAGTTGTTCATTGAAATTATTTCGTGTCCGGCTGAGCCGTCTTTGTTGTAGGCATATTTCTTTGCAAGCTTTATTGCTCCTTCAATTGCCTCAGTACCGCTGTTTGTGAAAAATACCCTGTCCATTCCTGAAGCTTTAGTAAATTTCTTTGCTGCTTCTATGGCAGGCAGGTTGTAGTAGTAGTTAGACGTGTGCAAAAGTTTGTCCACCTGGTTTTTCAATGCATGATTGTATTCCTGGTTATTGTATCCTAAGGCAAAGACAGCTATGCCTGAAGCAAAATCAAGGTACTGCTTGCCGTCAGTATCGTAAAGATACACCCCGTCGCCTTTGTCTAAAATTATTTCGTATCTTTTGTAAGTTTTGAGAAGCGCATTTTCTGCCTCTAAGATGTAATTTTCTTTATTCATTTAAATATTCCCCTTTGCTAATATTATTGTACCCATTTTTTTGTTCAAAAATTCTTCCAGCAGCGAATGCTGTACTCTTCCGTCTATGATGTGCACCCTGGAAACTCCGTTTTCCACGGCTTCAATGCAGTTCATGAGCTTTGGAAGCATGCCGCCTCCCGCACCGCCGCTGTTTAAGAATTGTCTTGCTTCATGAACTGAAAGTCTTGGAATCACTGTTGAGGAATCCTTGGGATCCTTGCACACTCCTTCTATGTCTGTCAAAAAAACCAGCTTTTCCGCTTTAACGCACGTTGCAACTGCACACGCAGCCTCATCGGCATTTATGTTGTAACCTTGATAATTTTCATCAAGCCCTATGGGGCAAATGATGGGAGTGATGTCTTTTTCAAGCAGCATCATTATGAGAGAATTATCAACATGGTTTATTTTCCCAACATAGCCTAAGTCGGCTTCATCAGAATATCTTTTAGAAACTTTGATTGTACCTGCGTCCTTGCCGCTTATGCCTACTGATTTGACACCATAGCTTTCCATAAGCTGAACAAGTTCCTTGTTGAGCTTCGACAATGCCATTTCTGCAATTTCCAGAGTAGGTTCATCCGTTACTCTGAGTCCATTTACAAATTTATTTTCAATTCCCAGTCTTGAAAGCCATTTGTTTATTTCTTTGCCGCCGCCGTGAACAACAATTGGTTTTAATCCTGCCTTTTTCAGCAGAGCCAAATCTTCTACAACATTTTTCTTGATATTCTCATCTGTCATTGCACTTCCACCATATTTCACAACAACAATTTTGTTTTGGTATTCTTTTATGAATTGAAGTTCTTCAGGCTCCATTGCTTGATTGATTAATGATTCTATTTCCATTGATCCTCCTATGATCCATATGCTGCATTGATTCTCACATAATCGTAGGTAAGGTCGCATCCCCATGCAGTTGAGGACTGATTTCCCATTTTTATGTCGGCAATGACAGTGATTTCTGGTTTTGAAAGTATTTCTTCAGCTGCTTCCTTGCTGTATATTAACTCTATTCCGTTTTCTATCAGTTTAATTTTTCCGCCGCTGCTTTCAAAGTACAAATCTACGTCATCGGGGTCAAATTCTGCACCAGAGTATCCCATGGCGCAAAGTATTCTTCCCCAGTTTAAGTCGTGGCCGAAAATTGCAGCCTTTGTCAAATTTGAGGACACAATGGATTTAGAAAGCTTCATAGCCTGCTCCTTTGTGAGGGCATTGATGACTTTTACTTCGAAAAGGGATGTTGCTCCTTCTCCGTCCTCGGCTATTCTTTTGGCAAAGTAAGTATTTATGAAATTAAGAGCTTCTGCAAACTTTTCATAATCTTCATTCTTCTCAGTAATTTTATGGTTTCCTGCCAGTCCGTTTGCCAGTAGCAGCACAGTGTCGTTTGTTGATGTGTCTCCGTCCACTGAAATCATGTTGTATGTTTCCTTAACATCCGTGCTCAGTGCTTCCTGCAAAAGTTCCTTTGAAATGGCAGCGTCTGTTGTTATGAAGCTTAGCATTGTGCACATGTTGGGATGAATCATGCCGGAACCCTTGCACATCCCCCCTATGGTTACCTTCTTGCCTGAAAGTTCAATTTCCACAGCCAGTTCCTTTTTCCTTGTGTCTGTTGTGAGTATTGCTTCTGCTGCCATTATTCCGTCTTCCTTAGAGCTTCCGAGAATAGGAACAAGATTTTCTATTCCGGTCTTAATTTTATCAATTGGTATTTGTTTTCCGATTAAGCCTGTAGATGCAACAAGTACGGCTTCGGTGGGAATTCCAAGATTTAATCCTGTGGTAACTGCCATGTCCCTGCAGTATCCCATTCCTGTTGCACCTGTGCAGGTGTTGGCTACTCCGCTGTTAACAACCACTGCCTGAACAAAAGGAGACTTTTTAACCATTTCCATATCCCATTTGACCGGAGCTGCCTTTACTATATTTGTAGTGAATGTTCCTGCTGCATTGCATGGAACTTCACTGAAAATCATTGCCATATCCTTTTTCTTTTTGCGGATTCCTGCAAAAACACCTGCAGCCTTGAATCCTTTAGGGGAGGTGATTCCTCCTTCTATCTCTTTCATACTTTCCTCCTGTATTTTAAGGAAACATAGGCACATGTTTAAGACCTGATGTTTCTTCCAAACCAAACATAATATTCATGTTTTGAACTGCCTGACCTGCAGCCCCCTTTACCAAATTGTCCATTGCCCCCAGTATTACTATTCTGTTGGTCCTGTGGTCAATTTTAAAATTCACGTCAACAAAATTACTTCCTGAAACCCACTTTGTCTGTGGATATACATCCCGGTCTAATACTCTTATGAAAAATTCGTCCTTGTAATATTTGTCATAAACCTCTCGAACTTCCTCATAAGAAGTTTCTTTTTTTAGTGATGCATATGACGTTGTCAAAATGCCTCTGTTCATTGGTACCAGGTGAGGCGTGAAGTTTATCGTGACATTTTGCCCTGCAGCATATGAAAGCTGTTCTTCTATTTCCGGCGTGTGCCGATGGTCAGTCACTCCGTACGCCTTTATATTTTCATTTACCTCGCAGAACAAATTGTCTGTCTTTGTGCTTCTGCCTGCTCCGGATGTACCGGATTTAGCATCTGTTATAATTGTATTTGCATCTATGATTCCTTCTTTAACAAGCGGATAAAGTGACAATGTGGTGCATGTGGGGTAACATCCCGGATTTGCAACTATCCTTGTATCTTTAATCTGTTTCCTGTTTATTTCACACAGACCGTAGACGGCCTCCTGTATTAAATCGGGACTTTTATGTTTAATCCCGTACCATTTTTCATATACTTCTGTATCTTTCATTCTGAAATCAGCGCTTAAATCAATGATTTTGCAATTTGACAGTATTTTGCTGCTAAGCAGTGAAGAACAGTAGCCTTGGGGAGTGGCTGTAAAAATGACATCAACAATTTCCGAAAGTTCATCGAGATTGTCATCCATGCATTTGTCCTGAACTATTTCAAAAAAATTCTGATAAACTTCATAATAATTTTTGTTTATATAACTTTTGGAGCCGTACCATTTTATTTCTGCATCCTTGTGACTTAAAAGAAGTCTTACAAGTTCACCTCCAGCGTACCCTGTTGCTCCTATAATTCCTGCCTTTATCATTTTTTCTCCTTTCTAAACATATTATTTTTGAAAATATGGATGATTATAATACTATCAGTTTATATATGCAAGCATTATTTTTATTATTTTTGAAGAAATATTTTTATAAAATAAAATTTGGAATATTTGCTTGAATAAATATATAAGCAATTTATGAAATAAATAAAGAGCAAAATCAATAATACAAGTAATATTGCCCTTGAGTTCAACGAACTATATGCACGTCATACTTCAAATACACCCTTTAAAACGTAAATGCATAATTAGATATAAATAAAAATAATTATAATATTAATTTCTTGAAATGTAGTAAATAGTTTTTAGGAAAAAGTGTGCACACAGCGTAAGAGTTGAAAAATATTACATAAATATGCATTAAAATATTCCTGGGTTACATAAAAATTAATTTATATATACTGATTTCTAAAATTTCGGTATTTCAGCATGATTCTCGAACTTTGTCTGTACTTCAGCCATTATTGTGATATAATATTTGCTGTATGTCGAAAAAAGTCGAAAGTAAAGGAGATACTGTGATGTTGTTTGATGAGCTGCCGAAATTAGTTCAAATTGTAGAAAATTACATATTCTGGTATCCATTTTTAATGTCGTTGTTTTGGATTGCCGGCTCCATTATTTTTTCAGCTACACGAGAAAACGAAGAAGAAATTGACATTGAAAAATATAACTGGCCTAAAATAAGCATACTTGTACCCTGCTACAACGAAGAAGAAACAATAGGGGAAACCATTGAGCATTTGTCGCAACTTTCATATCCGGATTTTGAAATTATAGCTGTAAATGACGGAAGCCGCGACAATACAGAAAAAATACTCATTGGACTTGCTGAAAAGTTCAATTGCCTCAGAGTTATAAGCTGTCGTGAAAACAAAGGTAAAGCAAATGCCCTTCACATTGCAGCCCATGCTGCATCAGCAGAATACCTGCTCTGCATTGATTCAGATGCTCTGCTGGATGATTTCGCACCATACTATTTAATAAGGCATTTTCTTGAAAGAGGAGAAAGAGTTGGAGCTGTGACAGGAAATCCAAGAATAAGAAACCGCGACACACTTCTTGGAAAGCTGCAGCTTGTTGAATATGCATCAATAATAGGCTCCATAAAAAGAACGCAAAGAGTAATAGGAAAAGTTATGACAGTGTCCGGAGTAATTGTTGCCTTCAGAAAGAGAGCACTTGTTGACGTGGGTCTGTGGGACAGGGATATGATAACTGAAGACATTGCCGTGTCATGGAAGCTTCAGAGAAGATTCTGGGACATACGATACGAACCCAGAGCTCTGTGCTGGATGCTTGTTCCTGAAACACTGCTTGGCATATGGAAGCAAAGAGTTAGGTGGGCTCAGGGAAGCCAGGAAGTTGTTCTCAGGCACTGGGATATTTTCAAGGACTACAGGCAAAGAAGAATATGGCCTATTTACCTGGAACAGATACTGAGCACCATATGGTCTTTGTTGTGGCTGATAGTGACTGTTTATTTTATTTTCAGAGCAACAGATATAAAGCAGCTTTTAATATGGCTATCATTCAATTCCTTTACAATGGTTATAATGAGCTGCATTCAATTGTACATGTCTTTATTGAATGACTCTAAATATGACAATGTTCTGAAATATTATTTCTGGGCTGCATGGTATCCGACTGTATATTGGATTGTCAATGTGTTTGTCGTGATCAGCGCAATACCGAAATCAATCAGGTCAACCATGAAGGGAGGATATGCTACATGGAATTCGCCGGACAGGGGAAGCAGGAGCAGTCTGTAGAAAACAAATATGCTGCAGAAAAACGAAGAAAAACATGTGATGATTTTCTGGTCAAGTCAAAACAGCCATTCATCAATAAAATATTTGCATTTCTACTCAATATTTTATTGTGGCTGTACATGGCTGTAATAATATATTTTTTCCTAAGCGCAGTGCTTGATTACAATGATTATTACATAGGACTATTAAAAATAAGTTTTAATATGTCAAATCATGACATAAGAATGTTTTTAATAAAATCGTTTGTTTATTTCAGCATATTCTTTACTATATTAATGTCGTGGAAGTATTACAATAAAATAAGATACGGCAGTCTCAACAGAAGAAGTAAGCCTTTGAAGACAACAGATGAGGACATGATGAACCTTAATCTGATAGATTTGCAAGTTTACAACATTCTAAAAAAAGATAAAGTTATTATATTTGAAAAAAATCCTATCAGGGAGCTGGAAAGGAGATCAAATTGAAAAATAAAATATTTTATACATTTGCAGTAATCCTTGCTGTAGCCCTGACAGTTAAAATTTTTTTCCTTGTATTTGAAAAAAGTGTAAATAATGATGTTTATGAATCTATACAAAAGGAAGATGTATGCGTTGTTTTAACATACCACAGGGTGAGGAACAGAAACCCTTGGAACCAGGCAATTGAAAAATTGACAAACAACAAGGAACTCACTTCCTATTCTGTTTACACGGATGAATTCCAAAATCATATTGAATATCTGTATGAATCCGGTGCATATTTCACGACACCTGATGAACTTGAAAAATTCAGACAAAGTGGGAAATTCCCTGATAAATGTGTTCTCATTTGTTTTGACGATGCTGATGTATCTGTATATGAAAATGCATTTCCCATATTGAAAGAAAAAAATATACCATTTACATTGTTTGTCATTGCAGGCCAGGTAGGTAACAAAGACTTCAACAATCTTGAAATTTCATCATGGGAACAGCTCAGAATAATGAAGGACAGCGGCCTTGCTTGTTTTGGGTCACACACATATGACATGCACTATCTGGAGGATAACCAGGCAGGTTTTCTTGAAGAAGGAATGTACGAAGAATTTAAGACAGATATAGAAAAAAGCATGGAAGTCATAAAGAAAGAGCTGGGTGTAGAAGTTACAAGCCTTGCATATCCCTTTGGAGAAGCATCAGATGTTGTAGCAGACAGCGTCAGAGAAGCAGGGTTTAGCAGCGCATTCATATTGTCACCACACCCTGTGGACTCCGTAAGCAATGCATATTATCAGTGTAGATATCTTGTGGACAGACATAATTTTGATAAGATTGTAATTCCTTGGCTTGAATAAAAGCGTAAACATAGTTTGTAGAGAATTTTATATCATAATTATAGAGCTGCTGTAGAATATGATTTTCTATATTCTAGCAGCTCTTTGCGTCAATAAATGCTTATGATTAAAAAAGCAATCTGTAAATAGATGCTGTGACAAAACAAACAGCAAAAGCTGCAGCTGTAGGTATTAATAATGATGCGGCAGTCCACCTGATGCTTCCTGTTTCCTTTTTAATTGTCCAGAGGGTTGTGGAGCATGGCCAGTGAAGAAGGCTGAACAGCATCACATTCAGTGCTGTAAGCGGAGTCCATCCGTTTTGAATCAATATATTTCTTAAAAACCCAACACTTTCATATTCTGTCAATGTGCCAGTTGAAAGATATGCCATGAGCATAACCGGAAGAACAATTTCATTGGCTGGTATTCCTACTATGAAAGCCATAAGAATAATTCCGTCAAGTCCGAACATTACAGCAAATTGATCCAGAAAATTAGCTGCGTGTACCAAAAGGCTGGTTTCACCTGCATAAACATTTGCAAGAATCCATGTTGTTGCACCGGCAGGAACAGCAATTACTGCAGCCCTTGAAAGAACAAAGACTGTTCTGTCTATAACAGAGGTGTATAAAATTCTTCCGAACTGAGGCATTCTGTAAGGAGGAAGCTCCAGGGTGAATGTTGAGGGAACACCTTTAAGTAATGTCTTTGACAAAATAAAAGAAGTTGTGAGAGTCATCCATATGCCTACAAGTACCATGAATGTAACAAACAAAGCGGGTATGAGGCCGTTTAAAAATGAGCTGGCTGTCATTGCGAAAAATGCTGAGGATATTGCTATGAGCGTAGGAAATCTTCCGTTGCACGGCATGAAATTGTTTGTGAGAACAGCAATGAGCCTTTCTCTGGGGGAATCTATTATCCTGCAGCCTACAACCCCTGCTGCGTTGCATCCCAGTCCCATACACATGCACAGAGATTGTTTGCCATGGGCGCATGATTTCTTGAAGTAATGGTCCAGGTTGAACGCAACTCTTGGAAGGTATCCAAGATCCTCTAACAGTGTAAACAATGGAAAGAAAATTGCCATGGGTGGAAGCATTACCGAAACAACCCATGCCAGTGTTCTGTATGCACCGTCAACTAAAATTTCCCTTATAAAATCAGGAATCCCGTGACTCATGAACCATTCCGTGAGCTTTATCTGAAATCCAAACAATACTTCGCTCAATATTTTGGAGGGAATGTTAGCTCCCTGTATGGTAATCCAAAAGATTAATCCTAACATTGCAAGCATTATGGGCATACCGAAATATTTTGATGTTATTATGTCATCTATTTTTTTGTCTTTGTTAATTTTTATTGTGTCTTCTGTAACGTATTTTTGC
This sequence comes from Sedimentibacter sp. B4, assembly GCF_000309315.1. Classification (NCBI taxonomy): domain Bacteria; kingdom Bacillati; phylum Bacillota; class Tissierellia; genus Sedimentibacter; species Sedimentibacter sp. B4. Next base: position 45,417 of record NZ_CANG01000932.1, on the reverse strand, counting down.
TTCAATTTATTTGCATAGTCATAGTTTTCTTCTGAAATTTTCTCCCTTGTTATCTTGTCATCCTGAAGTTTAAACAATGACTTTAACTGTTCGGCTTGAAATTTGCTTAAATGCCCTTTCTTTTCCAGTGAAAATATTTCAGAGCTGCTGTCAAGGAGCCTTAGCGCCGTCCATCTGGTGTTTGAAATATTTAATTCATCAAGATAGACTGATATTTCTCTGACCTTTTCTTCAATTTCATCATTGTATGTTACAATAGCCGTATGTTTATTCGCTCCCGGAGCAATTTCTTTTTCAATGATTCTTTTTAATTCATCCATTCCTGTTCCATTTCTTGCAGAAGTTAAAACAACCGGAATGTTCAGTTCTTTTTCAAGACCTTCCCTGTCAATAACAATGTTTTTTTTCTTTGCCTCATCTATTAAGTTTATGCATAGTATTACTTTTTCCGCAAGTTCGGATACCTGAAACACAAGGTTCAGGTTTCTTTCCAGGCATGTGGCATCACAAACAACCACAGCAGCATCATAACTTCCGAGACTTAAAAAGTCCCTTGAAACCTCCTCGTCTTTTGAAGAAGTAAAAAGTGAATAAGAACCGGGAAGATCAATCATTACATAATCTTTGCCCTTGTGGCTGAATTCTCCTCTTGCAGAAACTACAGTCTTTCCCGGCCAGTTTCCCGTGTGCTGCTTTAATCCTGTCAGATAATTGAACACTGTGCTTTTGCCGGTGTTCGGATTTCCTGCCAATGCTACTACATACTGATTATCTTTTTTTTCAATGTGGAAGACATCAGTCATGGAGCTCAATTTTGAAGACTGTGCTGTCAGACCCAAAATGACCACTCCCTTCTAAACAATCTCTATAAGTCTTGATTCTTCTTTTCGAAGGGCAATCATTGCGCCTCTGATTCTATAGACCGTAAGATTGTTTTTCGGTCCCTTTCTTAATACTTCTATATGAGCCCCATTTGTAACACCCAGGGCAAGCAGTCTTTCTTTCAATGATTCTTCAGCATCATTGTTTTTAACCTTTACTGTTTCACCTACATTTGCGTCGGTCAGAACTTTCATTTTCTTCTCCTGTCATAATTATAGTTTTTCTGAATAACTATTATTTTAGAATGGTAATTTTAGCCATAGCTAACATTCTTAAAATATATTATGATATGATTTTATTTTTGACACAATTGAGGAGGAATAATGAATGGACGAGTATTATACACTGAGAGGATATAAAATAAAAAATGAGGAAGTTCTTTCCTCATCAATGGAAGATTATATTGAAATGATATACAGAATTTCCTTTGGTTCTGACGAAGTAAGAGTTAATGATCTGTCCGTAGCATTGAATGTACAGCCTCCTTCTACAACAAAAATGATTAAAAGGTTGTCAAGTGAAGGCTATGTTTATTATGAAAAATATGGATTAATAAAATTAACTGATAAGGGAAATGACATTGGAGCGTACCTTTTAAAAAGACACAAGACAATTTATGAGTTCTTGAAAATTATTGGAATAGAAAACGATTTGTTAGAACAAACCGAAAAATTAGAACATGCAATCAATGAAAATACGCTCTTAAGAATAAAGGAATTAACTGATTTTTTAAATAATTGTTCGGAATATGAAAAAAATATTACGGAAACTTAATAAAAAAACTGTTGATAAAATGTGTTCCTAGTGGATATAATGGGCATGTAAAAATTCCCCCTCTATTTATTATATATTTGTTTGTTCGGTGTTTGAGCTAGGTAATTAATTCCTAGTTCCTTTTTTTTATAATCGGAAAATTTATGTTATTTTACTGTCCTGCATTGCTTTTTTATTTTTCGTTGGCATCCACATCTTTCTTGCGTTCTTCCACTTCAAAGTTGTTTGGAATATATACGTTCCCTGGATTTTCCGGAGTTTTGTTTTTCATTTTCAGCTTGTTCACCAAATTTTTAAACATCATATCACCACCTTTGATTATATTCTTCCTGTCCTGCAAAATAATATGCCGACTTTTTTATGTTGTTTGCATTACATTTCTGCTTTAAATTTCAATTTTTATTAACTTATTTTATTTTATTGAATAACATATATTAGCTACAGTCTTACGGAGGTTAATATGGAATATGTGTGTGAACTAAAAAATATCTCTAAGAGATTTCATACAATCAATAACGAAACAAAGGCAATTGAAGATCTTTCATTCAAGGTAAAAAAGGGTGAGATTGTGTCCATCGTAGGGCCTTCGGGGTCAGGCAAATCAACTGTCTTGTCACTTCTTGCGGGACTTGAAGAACCCTCTGAAGGCGAGGTTACGGTCAATACTAATAGCATTGGATTTATGTTTCAAAAAGATCAGCTTTATGAATGGAGGAACATTTATAAGAATTGTCTGATTGGATTGGAAATAAAACATATGGACACAGAAGAAAACAAAAATAAGGTTTTGGAAATGCTCAAGAAATATGGACTCTATAATTTCAGAAACCATTATCCTAGCCAGCTGTCAGGCGGAATGAGACAAAGAGCTGCCCTAGTGAGAACACTGGCAATAGAGCCTGATTTGCTTCTTTTAGATGAGCCGTTTTCTGCTCTTGATTACCAGACCAGACTTTCTGTTGGAAATGAAGTAGGGGAAATTTTAAGAAAAGAAAAAATAACAACAGTCCTGGTAACTCATGATATTCCAGAAGCTGTGAGTATGTCGGACAGAGTAATTGTTTTTACTGAGAGGCCAGCAAAAATTAAAAGCGAGTATGATATCAATTTCAAGGAGTGTCAAGGGGAAAGAACACCTATGAAATGCAGAAACACTTTGGAATTCGGGGAATATTTCAGACAGATATGGAGGGATTTGGATGTGGAAAAGGAATGAGAGGTCCCAGAATCAGGCAGCAATATCCAAGGAACATGAACAATATTTAAAAAACTTAAAAAGAGAAAAAGACTTTATAAAAATAACTCAGATAATGATATTTGCTGTGTTTATTGTCCTATGGGAAGCTGCTGCTCGTTACAGGCTTATAGATACATTTCTGACCAGCAGTCCAGGAGCAATTTTTGAGCTGATTGTAAAGTTTGTGAAAGACGGAAGTTTGTTTAACCATTTGTATGTTTCCACTACTGAAACAATCGCGGGATTTTTTACAGGCACAATTTTAGGCTTTTTTGTTTCAATTCTTTTGTGGTGGTTTGAGAAATTAGCCAGAATAACTGACCCATACATGGTTATTTTGAACAGTCTGCCAAAAACAGCCCTTGCTCCTATAATAATATTGTGGGCAGGCATGGGTTTTTCAGGGATAGTTGTCACAGCTGCTTCAATATCTGTTATTGTGACAATAATGACATTGTACACAGGATTTATCAGCGTGGAAAAAGATAAAATAGTGCTTTTAAAAACTTTAGGTGCAAACAAGTTTCAAATATTGAAGAAAGTAATAATTCCATCAAACATTCCAAACATAATGAGTGTTATAAAGGTTAACATAGGATTGTCCTGGATTGGTGTCATAGTTGGAGAATTTCTTGTATCAAAAGCAGGAATAGGATATCTTATACTTTATGGAAGCCAGACCTTCAAGCTTGACCTGGTTATGATGGGGGTTTTTATTTTAGGACTTATAGCTGCTGTAATGTATTTTTTTGCAGCATGGTTAGAGAAAAAAGTAATAAAGTATTGATGAATTGTTGCCAGTATTGTATAATATATCAACAACATATTACAAAAAATGCATAATTTACATTATACTGCGGGGGAAAATTCCTTAAGGAGAAAATAACATGGAACTTGGAGAAAAAATCAGATCCCTGAGATTAAAACAAAAGATTAGCATAGAGCAGTTATCGGGAATGACAGGTTTAAGCAAGGGTTTAATCAGTCAGATTGAAAGAGATATTACCGGACCATCAGTGGCATCGCTGTGGAAAGTATCAAAGGCTTTGAATGTTACGATGAATTATTTTTTTGATGAATATGATGATTTTAATCAGGTTGTGCGAAAAGAAGAAAGAAAAAAACTCATGATGGGAAGGGCAGACAGAATATATGAACTTTTGAGCCCTGATCTTAAAAAACAAATTGAAATGCTTTGGATAGAAATAGAGCCCAATGAATGCAACAGTGATGAGCTCATAAGCCATGACGGCGAAGAGTGCGGAGTTGTTGTCAAAGGAACATTGAGAGTTTTGTCCGGAGAAAAAGTTTACGATTTAAATGAGGGAGACAGCATATATCTTGACAGTACAATACCTCACAAATATCTTAACATGGGAGAGGAAGAGTCTGTTTCAGTATGGGCAATGGTTCCTCCAAGTTTTTAATAAAATTTCATCTATAATTACCTTAAAATAAATGTCAAAAAACGTTGACATTTATTTTTTTTATAATATAATGCAATAAATTCAAGTTCAATATATTGAACAAAGTTTATGTAAAACGTTTGTTTATATGTTTTTCTTGAAAAATAACTTAATTAGGAGGAAGTTTATGTCAAATTCTTTTATCAGTGCTGACAACACATGGGTTTTGTGGGCGTTTCTTACAGGTTGGGCAGCCCTCAGCATTTACCTGGAGCAAAAATATGACTGGGCTGCAAAGATATCAGGCGCAATAATCGCATTAATCGGAGCAATGGCATTATCAAATTTAAAAGTTATACCTGTTGATTCACCGGTTTATGACACTGTATGGGGTTATGTTGTTCCATTGGCAATCCCTCTGTTGCTTTTACAGTGCAATATTAAGAAAATATGGAAAGAAAGCGGAAGAATGCTTTTAATATTCCTTATTGGATCAGTGGGAACCGTTGCCGGAGCAATACTAGGATTTTTACTTTTGGGAAAACATATACCTCACCTGGCTGAGATTGCTGGAATGATGACCGGCTCATACATTGGCGGAGGAGTTAACTTTGTTGCAGTATCAAGTGCATTCAGTGTTCCCGGAGAACTTGTATCAGCTACGGTTGTAGCGGACAACCTCTTGATGGCGTTGTACTTCCTTGCCTTGATAACTATTCCGACTGTGAATTTTTTCAGAAAACATTTCAAACATCCATATGTGGACAAGGTTGAAAGCCTTGGAAAAACAGAAGATGGTACAAGTGCTGCAGCTTATTGGAAGGGAAAGGAAATCTCTTTAAAAGACATTGCATTTGCAGTTGCAACAGGATTTATAGTAGTTGCTGTTTCAAAGGCAATTGCAGGGTTCCTGGGAAGTGTAATTCCTACAGGTAATTTTGCAATGAGCATGCTCAATATTCTTTTAAGCAATCAGTACCTTATAATTACAACAATTACAATGCTTCTTGCTACATTTTTCCCTGATTTCTTCGGAAATATAAGAGGAGCCCAGGAAATAGGAACATTCCTTATTTATCTGTTCTTTGTTGTAATAGGTGTTCCTGCATCAATACCACTTATTATTCAAAACTCTCCGCTTCTGTTGTTGTTCTGCGGAATAGTTGTAATAGTTAACATGGCTGTAATATTTGGATTTGGAAAACTCTTAAATTACAGTGTTGAAGAAATAATCATTGCGTCAAACGCAAATATAGGCGGACCTACAACCGCTACAGCAATGGCAATATCCAAAGGATGGACAGACTTGGTGGCTCCTGCAATGCTAGTCGGAGTTTTCGGCTACGGAGTAGGTACTTACCTGGGTATAATAGTAGGAAATTTATTGCTTTAAGGAGAAAATCATGATTTTTGACGGCCATTCAGATATATGGACAGATGTTGCGATAAAGACTTTAAATGGCGAAAAAGATATAATAAGAAGATACCATCTAGACAAATTAAAGAAGGGCAACATAACAGGCAGCATATTTGTAATTTGGATTGATCCTCCATATACATATCAGCCATACAAAAGAGCTATGGAAATTGTGGACTCAATCAAAAAAGAATCCGAGTATATCAAAGATTCCATATTGATTGCCAGATCATTTGACGACATTGAAAAAGCCAAAAGGGAAGGAAAACTTTATGTATTCATAGGCCTTGAGGGATTGAGCAGCATCGGTGAAAATCTGGACTTAATAGATTATTTCTATGACTTTGGTGCAAGGCATGCAAGTCTTACATGGAACGAAGAAAATGCCCTGGCTACAGGTGTAAGAGGTAATCCTCAAAGAGGAATTACTGAGCTGGGGAAAAAAGCAGTTCGTAAAATAAACAACAAAAGAATGCTCCTTGATGTTTCACACTTAAATGAGAAGTCTTTCTGGGATGTGGCATATGAAACAGATAGTCCTATAATAGCATCTCATTCCAACTGCAAACATTTATGTGACGTTCCAAGAAATCTTTCTGATGAGCAGCTTAAAAAGATTGCAGAGTTGGGAGGAGTAGTGGGTATAAATTCTTTCAATGAGTTTGTACATCACGACATTGAAAAGCAGGATGTGAGAATGCTTGTTCAACATATTGAACACATGGCAAATGTCATGGGAATAGACCATGTTGGAATAGGCATGGACTACTGTGATTTTCTTGATGACAGTTCCATGAGCAGCTTCAGCCAGCAGGAAACTTCCTATACAAAAGGGCTGGAAGATGCTTCAAAGACAAGCAAATTGCTAATTGAAATGGAAAAAGCAGGTTTTACAGCCGAAGATATTGAGAAGGTTGCGTACAAGAATTTCCACAACATTATAAAAAAAGTAATAGGATAAACTCGACCCCATTATAAAATGGGGTTTTTTCATTTAATGATAATGATTGTATATCTTGAAAAATAATGAGCATTATGCTACACTTGTATATAAATAAATTTTAAGAACAGAAGGGAAAAAATATGAATTTTGCCTCAATAATGTATCTATTAATGATTTTGCTCATTACATTTTTTATTACTACAAATGTAAGAAACAACATGAAGTACAAAAAAGAAAATATGCAGGTGCTAATGAATTTAAACATAGATGAAAAATCAACGCACTTGGTAAGCAGCATCGTATTGATTGTTCTGATAATATTTTCAGGATTTGCAGTAATTGGAATGATCAACACCAAGACATACACTGATGATTCTGTGTTGGGGATGGTTATACTGCCAATTTTAATGATATTCTTGTATGTACCCATGTTGAAGAAGACAAAGATTTCAACTTTGGGGATTCACAAAAAAAACTTTCTTATCAGATGGGAAGAAATCAAGGGTGTAAATTACTTGAAACCGGATGCAAAAAACAAAGTAAAGGCGAAAATTCTTTACAATGTGGGAACAAGGGATGCATCTGTTGATGTTACATTCATGAAGGATGACCCACAGCTTGAGGAATTCAAGGAGCTGGTGAAAGAATACAGAAGCACCAAGAAGAAATCAAATAAGAGTAAGAAGGATAATAAAAGTGAAAAATAAATTAACAGACAGCCATGCCCATCTTGATGATGAAAGTTTTGACGGTGATAGGGAAGAACTTATAAATTCGTTGTATGACAATGATGTGGATACCGTCTTAAACCCCGGAGCTGATTTGAAGACATCACAAAATGCGGTAAAGCTTGCAGAAAAATATCCTTTCATTTATGCTGCCGTAGGATGTCATCCTCATGATTCAAAGTGTATGGACGACAATACAATGAATTTATTTAGTATTTTGGCAAATAATAAAAAAGTAATAGCAATAGGCGAAATTGGACTTGATTATTATTATGACAATTCTGACAGAGAAACCCAGCGCAAATGGTTCAGGGAACAGATAAGGCTTGCAAAGGAGCTCGATCTTCCATACATTGTTCACGACAGAGATGCCCATGAAGATGTGTTTAAAATTATGAAAGAAGAGCATTACAGCGGAACAAGGGGAATTCTTCACTGTTATTCAAGCAGTGTTGAAATGGCTAGAGAATTTATAAAACTGGGCTTTTATATTTCTCTTGGAGGACCTGTAACATTTAAAAAATCAAAGACGCCGAAGCTTGTTGCACATGATGTTCCTTTTGACAGGCTTTTAATCGAGACTGATTCTCCGTATTTGACGCCGGAGCCTTTCAGAGGAAAACGAAATGAGCCTAAGTACGTGAAATATGTGGCGGAAGAAATTGCTGCTATTAGAAATATTACAGCAGAAGAAGTTGCAGAAAAAACAAGCATGAATTTCAAACGATTATTTTGTATTTAAGCAGGAGAGTATGTATAAATTAGAAAGAGATTTTTATGACAGGGATGCCAGGCTGGTGGGGGAAGAACTGCTTGGCAAACTTCTTGTCAGAAAGTATGATGATGTTTTAATCAAATCACGCATAACAGAAACTGAAGCATACATTGCTGAAATTGATAAGGCAAGCCATGGGTACGGTGGAAAAGTAACGCCCAGAACAAAAATAATGTTCGGACCTCCGGGATTTACCTATGTTTATTTCATTTACGGAATGTATTACTGTCTTAATTTTGTTACTGAAGGGGAAGGAATATGCAGCGCAGTTCTTATAAGATCTGTTGAACCTGTGATAAATATTGATGCCATGTGCATGAACAGATACAATAAGGCATTGGACTGCCTGACAAAATCTCAGCTAAAAAATCTTTCAAACGGTCCCGGTAAGCTATGCAACGCTCTTAAAATCACAAAAGAGGAAAACGGCATTGACCTTACAGGAGATGAAATTTATTTGGAAGATGATGGGTTTAGAAATTTTGCCGTAGAAAAAACAAAGCGCATTAATATTGATTATGCCGAGGAAGCCAAAGATTTCTTGTGGAGGTACCTTCTTCGCAATTAAAGCTTGACAAATCTTTATATTATAAATATAATTTGATTATCAAAATAAATTGAGGTGGTCTAATGAGCAATCATGAAACTGTAAATGAAATACTTGTAAGACTTTTTGCAAACATCTTGGATATTGAAGAAAAATGTTTGAGAGTTGGAAACTTTTTTGATTTGTCAATATCTGAAATGCATGTAATTGATAACATCGGAGTAAACAAAGAACGTACTATGTCTGATACGGCAAAGGATTTGAAGGTTACGTCAGGCACGCTCACAACTGCCATAGACAACCTTATCAAAAAAGGATATGTTGAAAGGCGCCGTTCCGTAGAGGACAGAAGGGTTATTAAAATCAAGCTGACTGATAAGGGAATGGAGGCTTTTAAAGCTCATGAGGACTTTCACAAGGACCTTGTTATAAGCGCCTTGCAGCAACTGGACAGCAAAGAGGAAGAGCTTTTGATAAAGGTTCTGTCAAACATAGATGTTTTCTTTAATCACAAATATAAATTTTAGATTACAAAATTATTCTGTTTTACAGAATAATTGCATAATATTACTTTAACAGTCAAAAAATTTGATATGAAAGATAATGAGAGGTTATTATGGGAATTAGAATAGTAATAGACAGCACGTCAGATGTAACAGATGAAATAATTGATAAATACAATTTGAAAATGGTTCCGCTGACTGTGAACTTTGAAAATGAGTCATTCTTGGACAAGGTTGAGCTGAGTTCATCTGAATTTTTCGAAAAGCTTGAAAAAGCAGAAAAGCTTCCTACCACATCTCAAGTTTCTCCTGGTGCTTTTGTTGAAGCGTTCAGTGAAATACTTCTTGAAGGTGACCAGATTCTGGGTATATTTTTAGCTTCGGAATTCAGCGGAACATATGATTCTGCCCGTATAGCAAAAGACATGATAGGAAGTGACAACATACGCATAATTGACTCAAGAAGCGTGTGCCTGGGAACATTTTCATTGATACTTGAGGCAATAAAACTTGTAAATGAAAAAAAGACAATTGACCAGATAGTTGCGGAACTTGAAGCAACAAAAGATAAGGTTGTTGCCATAGCAGGTCTTGATACTCTTAAATACCTTGAAAAGGGAGGCCGTCTTTCAAAGGGGCAGGCTGTTGTAGGTTCAATATTAAACATTAAGCCTGTAATAGAAATCAAAGATGGAAAGCTTGCAGTAATTGAAAAGGTAAGAGGCAAGAACAAAACAATAAAGTGGATTGACGAATGGATTGAAAAAAACAACTATGACTTGTCCGACAAGACTGTACTGCTGTTCCATGCCCGCAGCTATGACCAGCTGAAAGTTCTGAGAGAAACTATCGAAGAAAAATATAAAATCAAAGAAATAATTGAACAGGAAATAGGACCTGTAATTGGAACTCACGCGGGACCAGGAGTTCTGGGAGTTAGCTTTTTGAACAAATAAATACTATAATAAATAAGAACCTGGATAGACCAGGTTCTATTTGTTTGCTATGCTATTATTAATTCTGTCTTGCCTTCATCATTTACTGTAATAGTTGCAGAGCTTCCTTCTTTTAAAGTTCCTCTTAAATATGCCTCAGAAACCTCATCTTCAACATATTTTTGAATAGCGCGTCTTAAAGGTCTTGCTCCGTACTTTGTGTTGTATCCTTTTTCAAGGATGAAATCTTTCATTTTATCTGTTATAGTAAGTGAAATTTTCTTTTCCTTGCCCTCTTGAACAACTTCCTTGAGCATAAGTTCCACAATCTTGCTAAGTTCTTCTTTTGAAAGTTCGCTGAACACTATTATGTCATCAATTCTGTTTAAAAACTCAGGTCTGAATGCCTGCTTTAAAGCATCCTTTACTTTTGCTTCCATTGCTTCGTATTCCTTGTTTTCAAAGCCTATTTTGTTAGCCTTGATTGAAGTTCCTGCATTGGAAGTCATGATTATAACCGTGTTCTCAAAGTTTACGGTTCTTCCCTGATTGTCAGTGAGCCTTCCGTCTTCAAGAATCTGAAGGAGGATGTTGAACACATCTTCGTGGGCTTTTTCTATTTCATCAAGCAGTATTACTGAATAAGGCTTTCTTCTGATTTTTTCTGTCAAAAATCCTGCCTGATCGTATCCCACATATCCCGGAGGAGCTCCAATAAGCTTAGATACAGTATGCTTTTCCATGTATTCGGACATGTCAAGTCTTATCATTGCATCTTCATTTTCAAATAGTTCATAAGCCAACGTTCTTGCCAGTTCAGTCTTTCCCACACCTGTAGGTCCGACAAATATGAAGGATGAAGGTTTTTTCTTTTTCTTTGAATCCTGAGCGGTTTCTTCTTATGGCTCTTGCAAGGCTTGTTACAGCCGGATGCTGACCAATGACTCTCTTGTGCAGTCTGTCTTCTAAGTTTATGAGTTTTTCCGCCTCAACTTCGTTTATTCTCTGAACAGGAATTTTAGTCCATGCTTCAATTACATATGCTATGTCTTCTGTAGTAAGGAACACATTTTCGCATTCATTGGACAATTCCTTTATTTTTGCTTCAATTCTAATTTCGTTTACCTTGAGTTCAGCTGCTTTTTCATAATCATCATTTTCAGCAGCTTCTTCTTTTTCATCCCTGATGCTTGTAAGCTCTGATTTCAAAGCTTCAAGTTCCACAAGCCCCTTGTTTTTAAGATTTGCTCTTGAGCCTGCTTCGTCTATAACGTCAATAGCCTTGTCAGGAAGGAATCTATCAGTAATGTACCTTTCAGACATGAGTACTGCCTGTTCAATAACCTCGTCGGTTATTTTTACATTGTGGTACAACTCATAGTAATCCTTTATTCCCTTGACAATTTCTATGGAATCTTCAATTGAAGGCTCATCAACCATTACAGGCTGGAATCTTCTCTCAAGGGCCGTATCTTTTTCAATGTGTTTTCTGTATTCATCCAATGTTGTGGCGCCAATGATTTGAACTTCTCCTCTGGCAAGGGCAGGTTTAAGTATGTTTGCAGCATTCATTGCTCCGCCCTCTGCTTCACCTGCGCCCACAATGTTGTGAACTTCGTCTATTACTATTATGATGTTGCCTGCTTTTTTTGCTTCATCGATTATTGCCTTCATTCTCGATTCAAACTGTCCGCGGAACTGTGTTCCGGCAACTACTGCGGTCAGGTCAAGAAGGTATATTTCAGTGTTAAAAAGCTTCACAGGAACCCTGTGTTCTGCAATTCTTACAGCCAGTCCTTCAGCTATGGCAGTCTTTCCAACTCCAGGTTCACCTATAAGTATGGGGTTATTTTTGGAACGTCTGTTTAAAATTTGAATAACCCTGTCTATTTCACGGTCTCTGCCTATTATGCGGTCAATTTCCCCATATCTTGCCTGCTCTGTGAGGTTTGAACCGTAAGTGTCCAGATATTTTAATTTCTTTCTTTTTACTTTTTCCTTAACCTTTGTACCTGAGCCGCTTCCTACATTTGGAGTCTCTATTTCATGATCGTCTTCTTCTGTGGGTTGAAACTCGTTGTTGTTAGAATTTGATCCTGTAAATGCAGAATTCATGAAATTCATTAGGGAGTTCATTCCCTCGCCGTCTTCTGAATTTATTGTCTGAGTCAACTTCTCCAAATCCATGTCGCCCATTATTTCCGTAAGCTGATTGTTAATATTCTCAAAATCTTCAGGTTTCATGCCGCTCTGGTTCATTATCTGGTCCATGGGAGCAAGGCCTTGTTTTTTTGCACACGGAATGCACAAGCCCATAGTCTGCATTTTGCCTTCAATAATTTTATTGACATATATTACAGCCACATTTTTCTTGCATACTGAACATAACATTATATCATCTCCTAAAATTTACTGTAAATCTAGTTTGTTTTTATATTTATCTGATTAAAGACATATACTATTTTATATATGGTGATTATTATAATACATATTTCTTAAAAAATCATTAAAAATTTTTCTTTGCATAAAATTAACGAATATGCAATTTTGGATTGATTTTACAATTTGCTGTGTTATAATTATATAAAATTTTTAAAAATTAATACCAAGAGGTGTATAATGATAAGCAAAAGGATTCAGGAAATGGTTCCGTCAGTTACGCTGGCTCAATCCGAAAAAATAGCATTTTTAAAAAAGCAGGGAATTGATGTAATTGGTTTTAACATAGGAGAGCCGGACTTCAATACGCCCATGAACATCATAAAAAAAGCAGAAGAAGCATACAGCCTGGGATTGACGAAATACACACCTGCAGCTGGAATGATTGACCTGAGAGAAGAAGTTTGCAGAAAATTCAAAAAAGACTACAATCTTGACTATTCTGTAAGAGATGTGATTGTTTCATCAGGGGCAAAACAGTCTCTGACAAATGCTCTCATGGCCATAGTTGACCCTGATGATGAAGTTATAGTTCCTACACCCTGCTGGATAAGCTACATTGAAATGATAAAGCTCACAGGCGGAAAATCAGTCTTGGTGCAGATGGATGAATCAAATGGCTTTGATTTAAATGTAGACAAAATCGCAAAACACATTACTCCAAAAACAAAAGCAGTGCTAATAAATTCGCCGAACAACCCTACAGGAGCCGTATACAAAAAAGAAGACGTTGAAAAACTTGGAAATCTTGCAGTTAAGCACAACTTCTATATAATATCCGACGAAATTTATGAAAAATTAATTTACACGGAAGAACAAAATTGCTGCACAGCTTCCATTTCACCGGAAATAAAAGAAAAGACAATCACAATAAACGGTGTTTCAAAATCATACGCCATGACGGGATGGAGAATAGGTTTTGCAGTAGGTCCCACTGATGTCATCAAAGCCATGAGCGACTACCAGGGTCACACAACCACAAGCCCTAATTCGCCGGCTCAGTACGCTTCAATTGAAGCTTTGAGAAATTCAGAAGAATTTGTCCAGGAAATGAAGAAGGAATTTGACAAAAGAAGAAAGTACATAGTGGAAAGACTTAACAAAATGGAAGGAATAAAATGCTATGAGCCAAATGGAGCATTTTATGTAATGCCGAATATCAAATATTTCTACGGCAAGAAGTACAAGGATTTCACCATTAACAATCCAATGGACATGTGCGATTACCTGCTTGAAGAAAGCAGAATAGCTGTTGTAACGGGAGCTGCATTTTTAGCACCCCACAACATAAGAATTTCCTATTCAAACTCCATGGAAAACATAAAAAACGGCATGGACAGAATGGAAGAAGCACTGAAAAAACTTAAGTAAATTGAATTAAATTTATATTATTTATATTTATTATATCAGAATAAAATTTAAGTTAGTTGCATAAAGGATTGGAATTCTTTATATCTAGGAATCCAATCCTTTATTTGTACACAAGTATAAGTTGAATATTCTATTACTACTCAAAACGTGAGTAGTTAATGATTTGCGAATTATTTGTTGAATAAGCGCAAAATAAAGTTGTGGAAAACGATATTTATTATTGACAATGTAAAAATAGTGTTATATAATTTTATTATAACTAATCACATGATGAGCAGGAGGTTCGTGAATGAAAGATTATAATAAAAATAAGCCGACTATAGCAATATTGGGAGCCACAGGGGCAGTGGGAACGCAGATGCTTGAAGTCATGGAAGAAAGAAATTTTGAGTTGAAGGATTTAAAGTTATTAGCTCATGCAAGCGATGCAGGGAAAGAATATATTTTCAGAGGAAAAACATATGTAGTTGAGGAAGCAACAGATAAATCATTTGAAGGTGTGGACATCACTCTCGTTGCTGTAGATGGACCCATAAGCAAAAAATTCATGCCCTCAATTATAGGTGCCGGTTCGGTTGCCATAGACAACAGTAGCGCATTCCGACTCAATGATGATGTTCCTTTGGTAGTTCCTGAGATCAACCCGGAGGATGTGTTCAAGCACAATGGAATAATAGCAAATCCAAATTGTTCTACAATTATCGGGCTTGTTGCTGTAAACGAAATTTATAAAAAAGCAGGAATAAAAAGAATGATTGTTTCTACTTATCAGGCTGTTTCAGGTGCAGGAGTTCTTGGCATTGAAGAATTAAAAAAACAGACTGAAGATTTTCTGAACGGAAGAGAAGTTAAAAGCAATGTGTTTCAGCATGAAATTGCCTTCAATATAATACCTCACATTGACAGCTTTGTGGAAAATGATTACACAAAGGAAGAGATGAAAATGCACAATGAAGGAAGAAAAATATTGCACGACAACAATATCGGCATTTCATGCACATGTGCCAGAGTTCCGGTAATAAGGAGCCACTCGGAGTCTATAACGCTGGAAACTGAGCAGGAGATAACAGCTGACGAAGTGAGAGAGCTGTTGTCACATGCTAAAGGAGTCAAGCTTATTGATGATCCTAAAAACAATTTATACCCCATGCCGATTGAAACATCAGGGCAGGACCTTATATATGTAGGAAGAATCAGAAAAGACTATAGCAGAAAAAATTCAATCAGCCTATGGTGCTGCGGAGATCAAATAAGAAAAGGAGCAGCAACAAATGCTGTGCAAATAGCTGAAATATTGTCTAAAGGCAGAAGTTAACAATAAGGGGGCAATTATGAAAATAATGGTTCAGAAATTCGGAGGCACTTCAGTTGCCACCGAAGATTCCAGAGAACATGTTTATAAAAAAATCGAAGAAGCTGTAAGAGGCGGGTATTCCTTGGTAGTGGTTGTTTCAGCAATGGGAAGAAACGGAGACCCTTACGCTACGGACACGTTGCTTAACCTGATCAGAAAGGACATTCCTTTTGCAAGCAAACGAGAGCTCGATGTAATATTCAGCTGCGGTGAGAACATAGCAGGAGCAATTGTTGCATCAAATCTCCAGAAGAGGGGATACAAATCCGTGTATCTTACTGGTGAACAAGCCAGAATAATTACAGACGAGAATTTTTCCGATGCAAGAATTAGGAGAGTTGAAACCGATAAAATAAAATCATTGCTAGACATAGGAAACATAGTAGTGGTCGGCGGAGGACAGGGTGTAAGCGAAAACGGTGACATCACAACATTGGGCAGAGGAGGAAGCGATACAACAGGATGTGCCCTGGGAGTTGCCCTTCATGCCAATGAAATTCACATTTACACGGATGTTGAAGGTATTATGACAGCTGACCCAAGAAAAGTAAAGGAAGCTGTACTGCTTGAAAAGATAAGCTATGAGGATTGCTGCAACATGGCAAACAAAGGTGCGAAAGTAATACACCCTCGTGCTGTTGAAATTGCAATGAAGAATCCTGAATCGAGACTTTATGTCAAATCCACTTTCAGCACCAATCCTGGAACATTAATATGCGAGGATGATGAGAATCTGGAGGATGTGAACACAACAGGTGTTGCCGGACAGGACAATCTGGTTTATTGCAGAGTTGTAAGCAATGAGTACAAATCTTATGACAAGCTGCAAGAGATTATGGGATGTCCTGCATTACATGACAGCAAGGTTTATTATGGCATTGACGGCATAGTGTTTGTTTCAGATTCAAAGATTTTTGCAGCTGCAGAAAAGAAGTTTAATGACAATGGTTTTAAATTGATCAAATGTGAAAATGTATCTGAAGTGAGCATCATCGGAAGCAATTTCATGAAATATCCGGAGCTTTGTCAGGAGATTAGGGATAAAATTCAAAAAAGAGGTATTGATATCAAAATGTGTATGGAAGAAGATAAATCAGTCAGTTATGTTATCAGCGAGGAACATTATATCTGTACCATGAATTTGCTTCATGAATTCGTTGTTAATAAGACTGCTGGTATTATAAATTAGGTGGAGGCTTTCATGAAAAAATATGACGTAGTTATTTTGGGCGGCGGAATTATAGGTTTATCTTGTGCTTATTATCTTACTCTTGAAAATAAGAAAGTAGCATTAGTTGAAAAAAATCAAATAGGCAGCGGAGCTTCTGGTTCCTGTGATGATATGATATTGCTTCAATCTAAAAAACCTGGCAAAAATCTGGAGTTAGCTATAGAAAGTTTGAAACTTTACAAGGATCTTAATGATAACTTAAATTGTGATATCGGGTTTCACAATAGAGGCGGAATGATTCTCATAGACAAGTCAGAGCATTTGTCTTTTATGGAAGACTATGTATCAAAGCAAAAAGATTATGGACTTGATATAGAGCTCATAGATAAAAAAACAGTAAAAAAGTATCATCCTTTTGTGAAGGACGATATTGTGGCTTCAACTCACGGAACAGAAGATTCACAGGTAAATCCGTTGTTTGCCATGAGAGCTTTTATGAGTAAATCAATAAACGCCGGAATGGATGTGTATAAGGGAACTGAAGCTGTTGAAATAAATAAAAAGAGCAGTTTCTGGCAGTTAAAATTAAGTTCAGGTGCTGAAATTGAAACGGAAAACGTTATAAATGCCTCCGGATCCTGGGCTGCTGATGTAGGTAAACTAATTGGAATTGATATTCCTATAACTTCAAAAAAAGGACAGATAGCAGTAACTGAAAACATACCACAGCTTGGAAGAGAAAACATATGGAGTGCTGAATATATAATTTCAAAGCTTAATCCAGAACTGGTAAAAACAAGTGACATACATAAAGAGCTGGGCATAGGACTTTCCATGTCACAGACAAGCGACGGAAACTACCTAATTGGGAGTACCCGTGAATTAGGAAATTATAATAAAAATACTGATTATGAAGCAATAAAGATACTGGTAAATCAAGCTGTTGATTTCTTTCCCATACTTAAGAACATACACATTATAAGAACTTTTGCTGGATTCAGGCCTGCATGTATTGACGGAAAACCTATCATATCAGAAGTAAAGGGCAATGAAGGTTTTTACATAGCTGCTGGTCATGAAGGGGACGGAATAGCAATGGCTCCCATAACAGGAAAATTAATTTCTCAAATGATATGCGGTAAAAAAACATTGCTGGATATCAAAGAACTAAGTTTTGAAAGATTTAATTAAATCAGTGCACAGTTTAATTAAATCTTTAAATAAAATAATGAGGAGGTAATATATGACTTTAGGAACAACTTTATGGATTATTACTGTATTAATGTGCGGCGCTTTCTTGGGCATATCTTTAAAAGTAAAAGATAAGGCCGAATTGAGCTTCTCAAACTATGCAATAGGCGGGAAAACATTCCCAATGTACTTAATATTCTTCACCCAGTTTGCAACAATCATGGGTGTAGGTAACTTTGTAGGTCATGCAGGAAGCGGATATTCTACAGGTTTATCATGGATGGCCTTTATTCTTGGAGAGCAGGGATCAAAGATAATATTTGCTTTGTTCATTGCAGGATTTGCAGGAAGATTTAAGTACAATACATTTCCTGAACTTTTGGATGATTTGATAACAAAAGATAAGGTAACAAGAGCAATGGCAGGCGTTCTTGCTTCATCCATTATGATTGCCTGGGTTGGAGGACAGGGTAAGGCCCTTGGAAATATATTCAGCGTTGTAACAGGTGTTGATCCTCTTCCGGTAATATTGTTGTTTTCAGCTGTGTTTATAATTTATACAACATTAGGAGGAATTTACTCGGTTGTTTGGACAGATTTGCTGCAGGGTGTACTTGTTTTGATATTTGGAGTAATATTTTATGTTTATGCATTCAAGGAAGTTAACTTCTCGGTTGGAGAAATCGGAGTGAGACTTCAGGCACTGGGAAGAGCAGATATGTGGGAGTTCGGAATATCTGATCCTATGAAGATAATAAATATGATTGTAACAGGTACTATCGGAATTTTAGTTGCACAAATTTACTGGCAGAGATGTTTTTCAGCTACAGATACAAAGACTGCTAAAAACGGTATGCTCTACAGCGGTATTATAGCAATACTTGCTGTAATGCTTACAGCACTTGTTGGTATGATAATTTTCACAATCAAACAAGACTTGGCACCTGGAGATGCAATGGCATGGTTTATGATGAACAGAATTCCGGTTGGAGTGGCAGGAATGGTGTTTGCCCTTGTTTTGGCTGCCGGTATGTCTTCTGCAGATTCAAATCTTAACTCAGCTTCAATCTTGATAGTTAATGATTTAATTAAACCTTTTAAACCTGAATCAACAGATCAGCAGCTTGTTAAATATGCCAAGTGGCTCACTGCAGTAATAGGGGTTTTTGCTGCACTAGGTGCAATATATGCAAGTTCAATATTAAGCTTGTTTTCAAAAGCATATTCAATGGCAGGTTCAGGACTTGTACCTCTTCTAGTAATAGGTTTGTTGTGGAAGGAAAAACCAGATGCTCATGAAAAAGGAATGAAGAACAGCAAGGTTACTCCATGGGGAGCAAGAGTAAGTATAGTAGCTGGCGCTGTACTAAGCCAGATTAATGCTCTTGGAAGCAACAAGGTGCTTATTGCACTTGGGGTTTCAGCTGTTTTGCTTGTAGTCGTATCACTTGCTACTCAGAAGACTAATAAGCGATCCGTGGCGTAATTTTAATTAATATTTAGGATTTGCCATTGTAAAGAATTGTCCCTTATGAGATAATAATAGCAAATAATTGTTTAAAAGGGTGGTATTATGAGGCAAATCCTAGATGATATTGAAATAATGATTTTAAAAATTATAGAAGATTCAAACAAACCAATCGGCACTTGGGCAGTTGAAAACAAATTAAGAGAAGAAAGTGTGGATGTAAGCACGGCAACTGTGGGAAGAATTTTATCCAGACTTGAAAGTTTCGAATATCTGGAAAAGTACAAAAATGAAGGCAGGATCATAACTTCTGAAGGAAAGCTTGCAATAAAAAGAGCTGAAACAATAAAAATAATAAATTTTCATCAAGATAAGCTCAATAAAATTATTTCTACAGAAATATTGGAAAATTTTGTTATGATAATTCAAGCAAGAAAAGCAATTGAAAAAGAAACTACAAGGCTTGCAACAAGATATATCACTCAGGATGAACTTGATAAGCTTGCAGAAATTATAGAAAGACAAGAATTAAAGTCAAAGATCGGTGAAAGTATTGCTGATGAAGATATTGAATTTCACAGAACCATAGCAAAAGCTTCAAAAAATTCAATTCTGGAGTCATTGTATAATATTGTATCCACATTCAAGCAACAATCAAATATTTTTGAGAACCTTAGAAGACAAATAAATTCACCATATAATGCTTCGCATAAGAAAATATATGATGCAATTAAAAACAACGATGAAGAAGCAGCAGAAAGACTGATGTCAGAACACATGGATAACCTTATGGAGGACGTGTTGACCTATTGGAACAAATATGGCAATGAAGTAAATAATAACCACTGAGGAAGTGAATATATGAGCAAAATTATATGCAGGTGTGAAGAAATTACCGAGGATGAAATAATAAAGGCAATTAAAGATGGTGCAACAACAGTTGATGAAATAAAAAAATTCACCCGTGCCGGTATGGGTCTATGCCAGGGCAGAACTTGCAGGAGGACAGTAGAAAAAATACTTGCAAATGAATTGAATATTAAGGTTGAAGATGTAAGAACTTCAAGTTACAGAGCACCGGTGAGACCGGTAAAAATGCATGTTATGGAAGAGGAGGACGTAAAATGAATTTGGGAAGATTAATAACAGCAATGGTAACACCATTTGATAAGGATTTAAATGTGGATTATGATCAAGCCGTAAAGCTGGCAAAAAAGCTGGAGGGCGAAAGATCTTCTGCATTGGTTATAAATGGAACCACAGGAGAATCACCTACATTGACAAGTGAGGAAGTATACAGGCTTATTTCTGAAATAAAGAAAAATGTGAGCATTCCTGTCATAGCAGGGGTAGGAACTAATAATACAAAGAAAACAATTGATAATATCAATAATATAAAGGATTTGAATGTTGACGGGCTGTTGGTAATAACACCATACTACAACAAACCAAATCAGGAGTCATTGTACGCACACTTTAAGGCAGTGGCAGAAAGCACTGATTTGCCTATAATTATTTATAATGTGCCTGGAAGAACAGGAGTTAATATAAGCGTAAAGACAGTGAAAAAGCTGGCTGAAATAAAAAATATCGCTGCAATCAAAGAAGCAAGCGGAGATATGGCTCAGTTTATAAGACTGATAAATGAAACACCTGAGGACTTCTTGGTTTACAGCGGTGACGACATATTGACACTACCATGTCTTTCAGTTGGAGGGCAGGGAATTGTAAGCGTTGCTTCAAATGTTGCAGGAATTAAAATGGGAGAAATGATAGATGCATTTGAAAATTCCGACATGAAGAAGGCAGCAAAAATTAACCTGGAGCTTACAAATTTATTTGATGGATTGTTTGTAACAACAAGTCCTATACCTATTAAGCATGCTCTGAACCTTTTGGGATTCAATGTTGGAGGTTACAGACTTCCTCTTACGGAACCTACACCTGAAGTATCAAATGTAGTAAAAGAATGTCTTGCAGTACTGTAGAGGTGGACTATGACAAGAATATCAGAACATCCAATATTAGGGCAGGACATTAGGGAGGAAACTGTTACCATAACATTTGACGGCAAGGAAATTACGGCCTATAAAGGTGAAATGATAGCTGCTGCATTAATGGCAAACGGTGTCCATAAATTCAGGCACACAGAAAGAAACAACAAGCCCAGAGGAATTTACTGCGGCATTGGAAGATGTACTGACTGTGTAATGATTGTGGATGGAATACCAAATGTAAGAACCTGCGTTACTGAAGTACGAGACGGCATGAAGGTTGAAACTCAATATGGAAGAGGCGAGTGGGAAAATGATGGAGAATAATTATGATGTTGTAATTATAGGAGCCGGTCCTGCAGGTCTTGCTGCATCAATAGAAGCTTCAAAGGCAGGTGCAAGAGTCCTGTTGATTGATGAAAACAATAAGCCCGGAGGGCAGCTTTTCAAGCAGATACACAAGTTTTTTGGTTCAAAGGAACACAAGGCAGGAACACGTGGTATAAATATAGGGACTGAACTATTAAATGACACTAAAAACCTAGACATAGATGTAATGCTCAACACAGAAGTGTGCGGGCTTACAGGTGACAAAAAACTCTGGATTATAGAAAACAAAGAAAAATCTAAAGAAATTCACGCAAAAAAAATAATCGTGGCTACAGGAGCTTATGAAAATTCTGTACAGTTTGACGGATGGGAACTTCCTGGAGTTATGGGGGCAGGAGCAGCTCAAACAATGATAAACCTTAACAGAGTGCTGCCTGGACAAAGGGTTTTGATGCTTGGGTCCGGAAATGTTGGAGTAATAGTGTCTTACCAGCTAATGCAGGCAGGAGCTGATGTTTTAGGCATAGTGGAGGCGGCGCCAAGTCTTGGGGGATACGGAGTTCATACTGCAAAGGTTGCAAGAGCAGGAGTACCATTTTACACAAGCCATACAATAAAAAAAGCTTACGGAACAGACAGAGTGGAAAAGGTAGAAATAGTCCAGCTTGACAGCAGCTGGAAAGAAGTAGAAGGGTCAGAAAAAACATTTGAAGTTGATACCATATGCCTGGCTGTGGGATTGACTCCAATGATTGAATTGGTGTGGCTGGCCGGATGTGAGTTCACATACATAGGAAGCATGGGTGGTTACGTTCCCGTACACGACAAATGTATGAGGACAACTGTTGATGGAATCTATGTAGCAGGTGATGTTGCAGGCATTGAAGAAGCCAGCACCGCCATGGAAGAAGGGCGACTTGCAGGAATAAGCGTAGCCTATGACCTGGGATTAGTTGAAAAGGAAAAGGCTGAAGAAAGAATGGATGAAATATGGAATAAACTGAATTCCTTAAGATGCGGTCAATTTGGAGAAAAAAGAAGGACAGCTAAGGATCAGATACTGGAAAAAGGGAAGGAGTTGGTAGTATGACATGTTTAAAAAAATGCGGAGCTCCTTCAATAGAAGAACTGAAAAATTCTCCGGGTTTTCCCAAAAATGAAGATTACAACCTTGGAAATATTGCTGTTATAGAATGCACAGAACAAATACCATGCAATCCTTGTGAAACTTCATGTCCAAAGGGCGCTATCAGTGTAGGAAATCCAATTACAAATCTTCCTGTAATAGATTTTGAAAAATGTGTGGGCTGCGGAATTTGTGTGGCAAAGTGCCCCGGTATAGCAATTCATCTTATGGATATAAACTATGGGGAAGACACTGCTTTGATTACATTTCCATATGAATATCTTCCCTTGCCGGAAGCAGGCCATGTGGTTGTGCTGGTAGACAGAACAGGCAATGAAGTATGTGAAGGTAAAGTTGAAAAAATAACCGGATTAAAATCCTATGACCTTACAAAGCTTGTAGCTGTTTCTTTTCCTAAAAAACATTATGAAAATGTAATTTCCATGAAAAGATTATAAAAAAGGGCATCTGAAAAGATGCCTTTCTTAATAAGGAGGTTTTATGAATAATAACTTTTTTAATGACTCAGCTGATTTTCTAAACAGGCTGCATAAAAGCAAGGCATTTTTAGTTACAAAAAGCAACGAACATGTCAACTTAATGCAGATCGGATGGGGATACATAGGATATATGTGGAAAAAACCGTCCCTGATTATTGCTGTAAGGCATTCAAGACATTCCTATGAAATATTGAAAAATTCGGATGAATTTACAGTATGCATTCCAAAGGTAGGTGAATTTGAAGAGCAGCTTAAAATTTGCGGCACAAAATCAGGAAGAAATTATGACAAGGTTAAAGAGTGCAGTTTAGAGATGGCAGAAGGAGAGAAAATCAGTGTGCCTCACATTAAGGGCTGCGACAGCTATGAGTGCAGAGTTATGTACAGGCAGTCTATAGATTCGGAACTTTTGGCTAAAGATATCCATGAAATGAGCTATAGGAACAATGACTATCATGTAATGATTTATGGAGAAATAGTTGCATTTCGTAAATATGATGAAGATTGAATAAAAAAAATTAATTTTTGTTGTTGACATAATCTTTGACAGAGCATATAATGATGAAAATTAAATATTTTCGTGGGTATATTACAGAGGTTGCGATGATCAAGAGTAAAAGCACAGCTTTGAAAGGGTGATTCGCCGAAGGGATTCTTTCCCTGGGCTTACATTTAAGAGATGTAATACTGTTTTTATAGGATGCTTCCCAATCCTATAAGAGAGAGCTGTAATATGCTGGGCAGAAGGTTCGGTGTTTTTTGTAAGCGTCTGAGAGCCCTTTTGCTCTTATGTCGCTTTTTTTATTGCATTCAGGGAAAACTCAAAAAGATAAAAAAGCGGCATGAAAATTATTTAGTAATAAATAATTTTAAGGAGAAAAGTATGAACGATTTAGTAAAAGGCTGTGGAGTAGCTCTGGTAACGCCATTTTCAAATGGAGAGATTGACTTTGAAACATTAGGAACACTGGTTGACATGCATGTTGAAAAATCAGGTTCCATCATTGCCGCAGGAACAACATCAGAAGCAGCGACAATGACAGATGATGAGTATCATCAGATTGTTGAATTTATTGTAAAAAGAGTAAACAAAAGAATTCCTGTTATAGCAGGAGCAGGTAGCAACTGCACTGCATCGGCAATAAAAAAGGCTAAGTTTTGCGAAGAAGCAGGTGCCGATGGTCTATTGATTGTTACACCTTATTACAACAAAACAACACAGAGAGGTCTGGTAAACCACTACAAAATGATTGCAGAGAGCACATCTTTGCCTATAATTGTTTACAATGTTCCAGGAAGAACAGGAATGAACATTGAACCAAAGACTTGTTTAGAACTTTCAAAAATTGACAATATAGCAGGAATCAAGGAAGCAAGCGGAAACATAAGCATGGTTGCAGAAATAATCAGAATTTGCCCAAAAGATTTTCTCGTTTATTCAGGAAACGACGATATGGTTGTACCGCTCATGGCACTGGGCGGACACGGAGTAATTTCAGTTGTTGCCAACATACTGCCTGCAGAAACAAAAAAAATGGTTGATGACTTCAACAATGGAGATTTGAAGGCCGCAAGAGACACTCAGCTTTCTTTAAATGGTCTAATAAATGCATTGTTTATTGAAACGAACCCCATACCTGTTAAAGAAGCAATGGGCCTCATGAACATGTGCAGCCCTGAACTTAGAGCTCCTTTGTATCCAATGTCTTTGGAGAACAAGGAAAAATTGATTCAGGAAATGAAAAACTGCGGGATATCTTGTTAAGGAGGCAAAATTATGATTAATATAGTATTATGCGGACAGGGCGCCATGGGAAAAACAATAGAACAAGAAGCAACTACTTACAACAACATTAATATTGCAGGAATATTGTCTCCAAGAAACGGACAGTACGGTGAAGACTTCGGCAAAGTTGATGTAGTAATAGATTTTTCAAATCCTGTTAATCTGGATTTTTTAATAGATTATGCAACAAGAAAAAAATGTGCTCTTTTGATTTGCACAACTGGATATTCTGATGATGAAAAACTTAGAATTGAAGAAGCAGGCAAATTAATTCCTGTATTACTTTCATCAAATACTTCAGTTGGAATAAACATTATGCGAAAAATGCTTAAATTAATATCTAATGAATTAAGGGACTTTGACATAGATATAGTAGAAAGACATCATAATAAGAAAATAGATTCGCCAAGCGGAACTGCAAAGACACTGGCTGAAGACATAAAATTTGTTACCGGCAGGGAAGAAATAGAGATGCATTCATTAAGATCAGGAACTATACCTGGAGAGCATCTGGTTATATTTTCAGGAACAGATGAAATTATTGAAATCAAACACACTGCATTTTCGAAAAAAATATTTGCCAGAGGTGCACTTGACATTGCAATAAAGCTATGCAAAAAAGCAGCAGGTTTTTATGAAACTGAAGACATGTTCGAATTTAAAAGCAAGGAAACAGGCAAAATCATAAATATTGCCTAATAAAAATATCAGGAGGAAATTATGTTATTACAAGATCCATATGAAATAGCAAAATATATTAAGGAAGCAAAAAAATCAACACCTGTGAAGCTGTACATTTCAGGAAATGTTGACAACATGGAAACATACGGTTTAAAAGTTTTCAAATCAGGAGAAATGGCAATACTCATAGGAGAATATGAAGATGCAGCAAAAGTTATAGCTGACAATGGAAACATTAAGGATTATCACTTGGAATATGACAGAAGAAATTCTGCAATACCAATGCTCAATACAAATGAAATACAGGCAAGAATTGAGCCTGGGGCTGTTATAAGAGACATGGTTACAATAGGCAAGGATGCAGTAATTATGATGGGAGCAGTTATAAACATTGGAGCTGTTATCGGAGAAAAAACAATGGTGGACATGAACGCTGTTGTAGGTGCAAGAGGAACAATAGGAAAAAATGTTCACGTGGGTGCAGGGGCAGTTATAGCCGGTGTTTTGGAACCACCGAGCAAGACTCCTGTAATAATTGAAGATGACGTGCTCATAGGCGCAAATGCTGTTGTGCTTGAAGGAGTAAAGGTTGGCAAGGGAGCCGTTGTTGCCGCAGGCAGTGTCGTAACTGAGGATGTTCCGGAAATGGCTGTTGTGGCAGGAAGCCCAGCCAAGCTAATAAAGTACAAGGATGACAAGACTGTGGAAAAAACAAAACTTTTGGATGACTTAAGAGGATAATATAAGACGTCAGGACACAAACAACGAGTTGTATTTATATGACGCACATCTGTATTATAATTGTTGACAGGGCACTTTTCATGTGTTATTGTTAAAAAGTTATAATGCGGATAGGAGGACAAAATGATAAAGGTTGCTAAATTTGGAGGCACTTCGCTGGCAGATGCTGTTCAGTTCAAAAAGGTGCATGACATAGTAAAAGATAATGAAGAAAGAAGATATGTGGTTGTTTCGGCTCCGGGAAAAAGATTCAAGGATGACAACAAAATTACAGACTTGCTGTATTTGACTCATGCACACTTGAAGTTTTCAGTTCCATATGCTCCGGTTCTTAAATTAATTGAAGACAGGTTCAATGAAATAAAGAATGAGCTGAATTTAGACATAGATCTTGACAGTGAGTTTGAAACAATCAGAAATATGCTGGATAAAAAATGTGACGAAGATTACATTGTAAGCAGAGGAGAATATTTAAGCGCCAAGCTTATGGCTGCTTACCTCAAGTGTGACTTTATCGATTCAAAGGATGTAATATTTTTCAAGTATGACGGAACAGTGGATAAAGAAAAAAACAAATGAAAAACTTGGGGCAGCTCTTTCTAAAAGCAGCAAGGCTATTATTCCGGGATTTTACGGTTCCTATCCTGATGGAAGCATCAAGACATTTTCCAGAGGCGGATCAGACATAACAGGTTCAATTGTTGCTAGTGCTGCCAAAGCAGACATGTATGAGAACTGGACTGATGTTTCAGGATTTTTGATGGCAGATCCACGAATTGTTAAAAATCCTCTTCCTATTAATAAAATTACTTATCAGGAGCTGAGAGAGCTTTCCTACATGGGAGCTTCTGTTCTTCATGATGAAGCAGTATTTCCGGTGAGACAAGCAGGCATTCCCATAAACATAAGAAACACAAATGAACCTGACAATCCGGGAACGGTAATAGTGGGAGATGACCAGGTCGACGAAGACTATGATAATGGACATGTCATAACAGGAATTGCAGGAAGAAAAAATTTCACATTTTTCTACATTCACAAGGAACACATGGCCAATGAAGTTGGTGTAGTAAGAAAGGCTCTTGAAATATTTGAAGAGAGAAACATAAGCATAGACCACATTCCTTCAGGAATTGACAGTTTTTCAATTGTTGTTCCAACAGAATGCGTGGAAAAAACTACTCATGAAATTATGGAGGAGCTAAAAGATAAACTGGGCACTGATTCCGTAAAGACATACAAGAATCTTAGCCTAATATCAACAGTTGGTATTAGAATGGCGTTCAGACCTGGTATATCAGCAAAGCTGTTCAATGCTCTTGGAGAAAACAACATAAACATCAGGATGATTGACCAGGGTTCAAGTGAAATAAACATCATAGTTGGCGTTGACGACAAGGATTTTGAAAATGCCATAAGAGCAATATACAATGCTTTTGTAAAATAAAAATAAGGCTGAGCATAGCGATACAAGTCGCGTGTAAGGCCTTTTTTATTTTAAAAGTTATCTTTCAGACATATAAAAACAAGGATTGCAAAGGAATGTCATTATTGTAAAAGCATAATTATAACAAAAAAATAATAATGTTTACATGCAGTTGCCTTGGGTATATACAAAGTGCAAATTATCATTTAATGAAATATAATTTGGTGTATCATGCATGGACTTGTTAAAATTTAAATATAATAATATGGTAGTGATGATTGCGGAGACATATATGGACGCTTTTCTCCGAGGGAGCTAGTAGCGTAACCGACCTTTTGGTCGGTTTTTGTGTTTATAAGGTTTTAATATGAATAACTAAGGAGGTGATGGAAACACAACATGTTTAATAAATACAAGGGGATGTGCGTTAATACATGTTATTGATCAAAGAAGGAGGAGTAAAAATGAAAAAGATTGTAGCATTGACAGTGGTTATTACTATGTTATTGTCACTGTTTGCTGTTCCGGCATTTTCACAGTCTATGGAAAATGAAGAAATGTATGCATCCGGTGTAACTCAGGGAACAGGAGTTCCTGTCAAAATAAGCAGCTACACGGATTATCATTATCTGCGACTGGATCCTGCAAATGCGCTGGGAGATTTTGATGCAGTTCAAACTGCCGGCGGTATGGCCAACAGGTATTTCTTTGGATTGGCTGCCCGCCAATGGACAAATTATACATTTGATGATAATTTCTTCAATGTAGATGGAGAACCTGATATTGAGCTGGCAGAAGTAACCTGGGGAGCTGCAACAGGATGGCATGCTGAAGCAACCCTGGTTTATCTGACAGGTGCCTATGTGAAAGATTTAAACGGGGATATCCACCCCTATGAAGAAAATGACACAGAAGGAATAGATGCTTCCCTTGGCATTCCCGCACTTGACGGCAATGCGTATTATGCAGGCATTGCAGGCAACAGAATAGCTATAAACTATATAACTCCTGCACGCAAGGCAGAGATAAGGGAACTTTATATTCCTGAGGATGAATTCGATGAAAATCTGTTTAACAGAGATTTCCATGACAGCACAACTGCAACAGAAGGCAGCTTTGGCATAACTCAGTTCTATTTGCCGGATGAAGTTGTATATGCCCAGGGCATAACATTCATAGACATAACAAGAAATGTTTATGCTGAAGCGTATCCGTCTACATATACTTCAAATGCCACACCAAGAGGCACCTTTACTGTAAACTTTCTGCCTATTACTGCGCCTAATGACGGTGATGTAACAATCACAGCATCAGATTCTGGCAACACTGACGGATTTGATCTGGATGCAATCAGAGTTTATAAATGTCCGCCTCTTTATGAAATCAGTGGTTACAAAATTAACAGCGATACAGGCGAAACTGTTTCCGGGTGGTTAATTCATCTTGACAAATGGATTAACGGAGACTGGGAAGAAGACTATGTGGATCCAGTAGAAACCGATGGAACAGGCAAGTACTGCTTCTTGGATCTTCCCATGGGTGAATACCGTGTGAGAGAGGATTTGATAGATGATGACTGGGAACAAGTATATCCTGGCGGTGATGGCTTCCATTATGTGACACTTCCAACAGAAAATATAGTATATGGAATTCAGCGTAATACCGGTAAAATATTCAAAGTAGACCCTCTTACGGCTGATGCCGACGAAGTTTACCAAATAACTTTAGAAAGTGGACTGAGCTTTAGCAATATAGGACCTAATGGTCTTGCTTATGACAAGGATGGCGGATATCTGTACTTCGTAAATTATCCTGGCCTTGCAAAATTATATTTGAGTGATACAAGCACTCAGGAATATCTTGGCAATTTGCCAGGAGAAATTGCATGTGCCGATTTCTTTGACGGAAAATATTATTATATAGCAGGTGGCCCGACTTCCAGTTATGGTGGTGCTACTGACGATTTGTACGAAGTAACGTTTAAGGCAGATGGAGATGTTGATTCTGTAACCAAAATGGGTGATATTTCCAACAACACACATGCATGGACATTTAGCGGAGACATTGCTGTTTCGCCGGAAGGTATTATTTACGGCTTTGGATTGAATTCAGGAAAATATGAATTCTTCAAGGTTAACCGCGATGGCAGCGGATTTGAAGTAATTCGCAGCACAGGATATACTTTCTCCTTTCAGCTTGCATTCAGCGGAGACGGTACACTTTACGGCCATGATGCACAATCAGGAAAATTCTTTGAAATAAACAAATCAACCGGTGCTATAACAGAAAAATCTGATGGGGTTAATTTATATACAGATACAGCCTCTGCTGTTATGAGCTTCAACTTTGAAAATAAACCACCGGTAGAATACAATATCGCAGGTTACAAGTTGAATTACGCAACACAAGAAGGCCTTGAAGGCTGGACAATCAATTTGTACCAGTGGGATGAAACAATTAATGAAGGTACAGGAGGCTGGCTAGAAGATATGTTTGCTTCTGATGAAACAGATGAGTTCGGCAAGTATTGTTTCACATATTTGCCTGCAGGAAAGTACAAAGTTGAAGAAGTCATAGATGATGAGGACCACTGGATTCAGAGAGAACCTTTTGACACAACGGAAAAAATATATCATGAGGTAACATTGCCTGAAGATTCTTCAGATTGTGAAGAAGGTCCATTCTACAACTTTGAAAATGAAGAGCTGTTTGACATCACAGCATACAAGTATAGATATTTATGGGAAGATTATCTTGGCAGCGGACCAGATAATGAAAATCCTTTAGAAGGATGGACCATGCATCTTGACAGATGGATTGAAGAAGATGAAGTTTGGGATGAGGATTACAGACAATCTGGCCAAACTGGCGCAAACGGAGCTTATACATTTGCCGGTCTTCCTGCAGGAACGTATCGTGTAAGAGAAGAAATTCCTGAAAATTGGACAGCAATCGAACCGGATGACGGTGAACGTATCATTGAGCTTCCAGGTGACATAGACACAGGACATGAAATAGCCGCAAACTTCTGGAACCAGTGCTACAACGATGAAACAGCCTGGGGATACAGCAGTGAGTTTTCACATGAAAATAAGGATGTGCTTCCATCATCCGGAAATTGGGGATGGTATATAGAAGTTGATACTACAACTCCAACATCAATCACAGCTGATCTTTATGCAGGTGCAGGCGGTAACGACTTAAGCAAAGGAGCAAAAGTAGGTCAAGTGTTAATTAATTATGAAAATGGATATATAAGTGTAACATTCGAGCCTTTTGAAGGAATTGAGTTTGAAGAAACACATGTATGGATTGGTGCAACTCAGCTGCCTCTAAAGAAAGGTGTTATGACTGATGCACCTGGCCAATTCCCATATACTGACGGTGCTGAGGTTCAGGTTAGCGGCAATAAGAATTATGTGGCAGTTCATGCGGTTGCCCGCATACCTTGCGGATGGTATTTGGATATTGATATGCCAGAATGATTAACCAGTAAAGTATAGGGGCTGGACAGCCAGCTCCTTTACTTTATAAAATACCGGGAAACAATGTTTTGCAATGTACGGCTGTTAATATATTACCTATATGCTGTGGTCGTGAACTGCAATAAAAGAGCAGTTACGCCTTGTAACTGCTTTTCATATGCTATTTTATATATCCGCCCATCATGGACTTTATGTCATTAACTGTAATGTAAGCCTGAGGTGCGGTAAGCTTAATAAGCTTCACTGCTTCAGGAATTTTCTTTCTTTTAAGTTGAACGAATAACAGATTTTTCCTGCTTTCATTTTTTCCTCTTCCGTCAATAATTGTTACTCCAAAACCCTGATCTCTGAGAATATCTGCCAGCACTTCACCATTTTCCACATTTACCACTACCTGTATGGATGACAGTCCCACAGCTATTTTTGACTCGAGCGTAACACCGATGAAATTTCCCATTGAGAAAGCAATGGCATAAATGAATACTTTAATTGGATCTTCTGTTATGTTATTTAAAACAGAGCTTACTACAATCAGCCAAATCATTATTTCAATAAAAGCTAACAATGCACCTTTGACTCTTTCACCTTTGTTGATTAAAACTAATCGCACAGTTGAAATTGATACTTCTATTATTTTTGCACAAAATATTATGATATAAAGAGCTGGTCCTGATATGTTAAATAGAAAATCCATAATTCACCCCTTTTCCTTTTGTTACTATTATTTTACTTGGTTTTGGTATTTTATGCAACATGTATAAAATTATATTGTTAATTATTACAAAGTATTGTAAAATTCTATTAGAAAATTAAGGAGTGTATTATGAGATTAAGATATGTTCACGGTCAGTACGAATACCTGCAGAATCACGAAAAAGCAATAACTGAACCGGAAAAAAGAGGATATAAGCTAAATGATGCTTTCAAAAACAACAACCCCATACATGTTGAACTTGGCTGCGGAAAAGGCAAGTTTTTAAGGGAAACTGCCCTTAAAAATCCACATGTGAATTTCTTTGGATTCGAGAAAAGCGTGAAGGTTGCGTACAGATGTGCAAAATGTGTCATAGAAAATGATCCGGACAATTATTTTGTAGTTTATTCAAACGGAGACATACTTACGGATGTTTTTGAGACTAAGTCCATAGATAGAATTTATCTGAACTTTTCAGACCCCTGGCCAAAGCCATCTCACTACAAGAGAAGGTTGACTCATAAAAATTTCCTTGATGTTTACAGAAAGGTGCTTAAAGATGGAGGAGAAATACACATGAAGACAGACAATGATGATTTGTTTGAGTATTCACTTCAGGAGCTTGAGGCAGATAACTGGGAAATTGTTATGTGCACAAGAGATCTGCACAACAGCCCTTACGCGGAAGACAACGTCATGACCGAATATGAACAGCGTTTTACAGAGCAGGGCAAAAAAATAAATAAACTGGTGGCGAGATTAAAATGATTAAATATTTAGCCATATATTTTATTATAATAAATTTGATATCATTTGTGATGTTTTATGTTGACAAGCAAAAGGCCAAAAAGGACAGATGGAGAATAGAAGAAAAAACATTGCATCTCACAAGCTTTTTAGGAGGAACCCTTGGAAGTATTGCAGCCATGCTTCTGTTCCACCACAAGACAAGAAAAGCCGGGTTTGTTGCAATTACTTTTATAGCTCTTATTCTTAACATTGTTGCAATTTATGGGCTGTACACAAGATTGTAAGAGGTGATAGCGTGAAAAAAATAAATAAAACAAATGCCATGCGCATTCTCGACTCACTTGGCATCGAATATGACTGTCTGACATATGAGTGCGAGGACGGAAAAATTGACGGGGTATCTGTTGCTCACAAAACAGGGCAAAACCCGGAGGCTGTTTTTAAGACATTAGTGTCTCTGGGACACAGCAAGGAACTGTATGTGTTTTGTGTTCCTGTTGAATACGAGCTTGATTTGAAAAAAGCGGCCTCTGCTTCAGGTGAAAAAAACATTGAGCTGCTTCCTTTAAAAGATCTTACAAAAAATACCGGATACATAAGGGGAGGTTGTTCTCCCATAGGAATGAAGAAGCATTACAAAACATTTGTGGATGAATCTGCCCTCCTTCAGGACAAAATACTTGTAAGCGGCGGAACCATTGGAATACAAATGATACTAAGTCCCGATGATTTGTTAAGGGCAGCTGAAGCATCATATGCTGATTTAATATGACAGGAGAAAAAATGGAACTTGATATAATATATGAAGATAAACATGTTCTTTGCCTTATAAAGCCTCCGGGGATTCCTTCCCAAAGCGACAAGACAGAAGACGATGACCTTATGAGCGCAGGAATCAATTATGTGAAAAGTAAGGGCGACAATCCTTACCTTGGTCTCATTCAAAGGCTTGACAGGCCTGTAGGAGGCGTGATCGTATTCGCTAAAAATGATTTCGCCAACAAGGAACTTTCAAGGCAAGTGCAGGAAAGACACACAAAAAAAGAATATTATGCAGTTGTGTGCGGGAAGCCAGCTAATAACAAGGGAATTCTTGTAGATTATATAAAAAAACTTAAGACAATAAACATGTCAAAGGTGACAACGGCTGATGACAAGCAGGGTAAGATTGCAAGACTTGAGTATGAAGTGCTGGAAACTGCCGAAACTGAAGAGTACGGAACTCTTTGCCTTGTTAAGGTAAATCTTCTTACAGGAAGACACCATCAGATCAGGCTGCAATTTTCAAATGCAGGAACTCCCATATGGGGAGACAACAAGTACAACAAGGTATTTATGAAGAAAAAAGACTTCACTATACCTGCCCTCTGGTCTTACAAATTCGGATTCAAACATCCCAAAACAAAAAAATACACAGAGTTTACATCTTTACCTAAGAAATACCCTTTCACGATTTTTGATTTCTTTAAGTCAGATATTAATAGTGAAAGGCAAATGTAAAATGAATTTCTGTATTAAACAAAAATTGAAAGGCAATTATAATGATAATTACACTGGAAAAAGTAAATAAAAGTTACGGAGAAAAAGTGCTTCTTAATAATGTTGACTTATATATCAACGACAACGATAAAATCGGGGTGGTTGGAATCAACGGAACAGGAAAATCCACACTTTTAAAAATTGCATCTGGAGTTGAAGAGCCGGACAGCGGCAATATAATAAAAAGCCCGGGAGACAGAATCTGCGTTCTTGAACAAGACCCGGCCTTTGATAAGGAGGCCACTGTCCTTGAGCAGGTGTTCATCAATTCAAGCACTGAAACCAAAGTTCTCATGGAATATGAAGCAAAGACAATTTTAAGCAAACTTGGAATTGATGAATATGACAAAAAAGTAAATTTGCTTTCTGTAGGGCAGAGAAAAAGAGTTGCAATTGCCAGTGCTCTTGTAAATCCGTGTGAACTTTTGGTTCTTGATGAGCCCACAAACCATCTTGACAATGACATGATTATATGGCTTGAAAATTATCTTGTGAAATATTCAGGAGCAATACTCATGGTTACCCATGACAGGTATTTCCTGGATAGGGTTTCAAACAAGATAATAGAACTTGACAAGGGAAACTTGTATTCCTATGAAGGAAATTACTCAAAGTTTCTGGAACTGAAAGCCCTCCGTGAGGACATGGAAGCAAGCAGCGACAGGAAAAAACAGACGCTTTACAAAAAGGAACTGGCATGGATTCAAAGGGGAGCACGTGCAAGAAGCACAAAAGCAAAGGGAAGAATTGAACAGTTTGAAAAGCTTAAAAATTCTCTTGGAACTGAATTGGCGGAAAAGCTTGAACTGAGCTCTGTATCTTCAAGGCTTGGAAAGAAGACAATAGAAATTAAAAATATTTCAAAAAGTTTCGGAGACAAAAAAATAGTTGATGATTTTGAATTTACTGTGCTTCGCGATGCAAGAATTGGAATAGTCGGGAAAAACGGAGCAGGAAAATCAACGCTGTTAAATATACTGGCAGGAAAAACTCAGCCGGATAAAGGTCATGTGGAAATAGGAAGCACTGTCAATGTTGGATATTTTTCTCAGGAAGCAAAAGAAATAGATGATTCTCAAAGAGTTATAGATTATATAAAAAATATAGCTGAAGTTGTTGAGACACCTGAAGGAAGTGTAACTGCCTCCCAGATGCTTGAAAGATTTTTGTTTTCACCTGATGTGCAGTACAACACTATAAAAAAATTGTCCGGCGGAGAAAGAAGAAGGTTGTTTTTGCTGAGCGTGCTCATGACTTCACCAAACATTCTGCTTCTTGATGAGCCTACAAACGACCTTGACATAGAAACTCTCACCGTGCTTGAAGATTATCTTGAAACGTTCAGCGGAGCAGTGATTACCGTATCCCACGACAGATATTTTCTGGATAAGGTCGTTGACATGGTACTTGAACTTCCCGGAGACGGAGCAGTTGTAATGTACAACGGAGGATATTCCGATTACATTGCTGTACGGACATTGAATGAAAAACAGCAGGAAAAACCTAGACAAACAAAGGACGTTCAGAAGGAAACAAGAGAAAAACCAAAAAAACTTAAATTTTCTTTCAAGGAACAGCAGGAGTACAACACCATTGACGATGACATAGCCGCTATTGAATCAAAAATAGCTGAAGCTGAAACAAAACTTGAAGAAAGTGCCACAGATTACATGAAGCTTCAGGAAATAATGGATGAAAAACAAAATCTTGAAGTGCAGCTTGAAGAAAAAATGAACAGGTGGATTTACCTGAATGACCTTAAAGAACAAATAGAAAATCAAAATTAAGCGAAGGGAATAATAACGGGCGGACACAAGATCCGCCCCTAGATTTGTAAATAGCCTAAGAGAGCCTTGAAGGGCTCTTTTTTGTGTTGATAAGTTTGAATTTATTCATATATTGACCTCGTAGTCAATATAATGTATAATATAATTGACTGTTAAGTCAATTAAGAGGAGGTGGGTTAATGCTTGACAATTCCAAAAAGGACAAAATAGTACAGGCGAGCATAGAAGAGTTTTCTGAACATGGTTTTGAAAAAGCAAACACCGATAGGATAAGTCAGCGGGCTGAGGTGTCCAAAGGACTCATATTTCACTACTTCGGTTCAAAGGAAAATCTCTTTATGACTGCCATGAACAAATGCATTGATGATGCGTTAAATGAATTTAAAGATATGGAACTTCCTCAGGATGATTTCATAACAATCTTGATGAAGTTGATGGAAATAAAATACAAATTTTTTATGAACAACCCCATGCATTATAAAATGTTGGTTGGAGGCTTTAGTAATTCTCCAAAGAAATTAAAAGCTGATATAGAAAAAAGATATATGGAAATTAAGCAAATTGGTATAAACATATTAATGGACATAATAAAAGGTCTGCCAATGAAAAAAAACATTGAAGCAAATGACATTGTTCTGCTCATGGCAAGCTTGACAAACATAATAGAGAGTAAGTACTTACCGCTGTTTGCAGAGGATGGATCAAATTATGAGAAATATTATGATGTTGTTAAAGACGAGTATATAAGGCTCATGAACATTTTAATGTACGGCATTCTTGAAGAAAGGTAGTCAGGTGAGAATATGAGCGAAGTAGTATTGAAGGCAGAAAATATAAGCAAACTTTACAAAATGGGTGAAGTCACAGTAAAGGCCTTGGAAAATGTAAGCTTTGAAGTTAAAAGGGGTGAATTTATTGTGATTCTCGGTCCCAGTGGTTCAGGGAAAAGCACGCTTTTAAACATTGTGGGTGGAATGGACACTCCCACATCAGGTGAAGTTTACTTCAATGGAGAAATGATAACGGGTATAAGCGACAAAGAGCTTACCATGTACAGAAGAAATGAAATAGGTTTTGTATTTCAGTTTTACAATCTCATGGCAACGTTGACTGCAAAGGAAAATGTTGAACTTGCAGCAGAAATATGCCGGGACCCAATTGACATAGAGGAAGTATTGGAAGCCGTAGGACTTGGGTCACGAATGGATAACTTTCCGTCTCAAATGAGCGGTGGTGAACAGCAAAGAGTTGCAATTGCAAGGGCTGTTGCTAAAAATCCTCAAATACTACTGTGTGATGAACCTACGGGAGCATTGGATTTTGAAACAGGTATATCAATACTCAGAGTTCTTAAAGAAATGAACGAAAAATACAACAAGACTGTTGTGGTTATAACCCATAATGCATCAATAGCGCAGATGGCCGATAAGGTAATTAAAATGAGAAGCGGCAAAATCACGGAAGTCATCATAAATGATGATCCTATTCCTGCTGAAAGGATTGATTGGTAATGAAAAAGCTTGACAAAAGACTTTTTAGAATGATTAAAAACACCAAGGGGCAATACATTGCTGTTCTTGCAATAATCATAACGGGTATTTTTGTCTTCACTGCTGTCAGCAATTCCTCAATTAACTTAAGTGATTCATTGGACGATTATTACATGGAAACTAACTTTGCAGACATATTTGTCACAGCATCAGGATTGCCTGAGAAGCTTGAAAGCAGCTTAGTTGGTGAGGCTGATATAAAAGAAGCTGAAGCTAGGCTGGTGTTTGACACTCCCTTTGTTACAGATGACAATGCTGAAGATGTTGATGTCAGGGTCATTTCTGTGGACAAATATGAAAGCAAAATCAACAAGTTGTTTATAAAGTCCGGAAGAAGATTATTGTCTGATAATGACGTCATAGTAATTGAGCAGTTTGCAGCTGCAAGAAACATAAATGTGGGTGATGAAATATTCCTAAGAATAAATGGAAGGCAGTATAAATTCAATGTAACTGCTGTGGCATCAAGTTCAGAATATGCATACATGATGGAAAATGAGCAGACAATGCTTCCGGATCCTGAAAAATTCGGAGTGGTGTACGTTGAGGAAGACTATATCAGAAAGATTTACGGCTCCAATGGAAGTTTCAATGAAATGCTTATAACAACAAACAATGATGAATCTCTTGATCAGACAAAGGAATATTTAGAAGACAATCTGGAAAAGTATGGTGTAAGGAGAGTTATAAAAAAACAAGATCAGCTCAGCAACGGCATGCTGAGTCAGGAAATTGAAGGACTTGAAATGATGTCTAAATCAGTTCCCATAATTTTTCTTATTTTTGCAGGCATCATGCTCACTACAATGCTTTCAAGAATAGTTAAAAAAGACAGAACATCAATAGGGGTTCTTAAGGCTCTGGGGTTTACGGACTTTGAAATTATGTCCCACTATTTGAAATATGCTGCAAGCGTGGGGATAATAGGAGGAACGTTTGGGTCATTGATGGGAACAGCTCTATCAGGTGTTATGACAAATTATTACCTTGTTTTCTTCAACATTCCCATGCTTACGGTCAAGGTTTATTACTACAGAATATTAATATCTGTGCTTTTATCACTTATATTTTGTGTAATATCAGGTTTTTGGGGTGTAAGAAACATTGTGAAGATAAACCCTGCAGAGTCAATGAAACCAGAGGCTCCCAAAAAGGGGAAAAGAATTATCATAGAAAATATTAAGCTTGTCTGGAACCATGTGCCCTTTTCCTGGAAAATTGTTCTTCGAAATATATTCAGGGAAAAGAAAAAGTTTGTCTTTATAGGAGCAGCGGTTGCAATTACTTGCGGTATGATGGTAATGACAATATGGATGGTTGATATAATAGACGTAATGTTCAACAGACATTATGAGGAATTTATGAAGGCTGAATACAACATAAGCTTCAACGGCTTTCAAAATGAAGATATAAAAAATGAAATTGCAGAAAAAATTAAATACAGGAACATGGAAGCAAGAAATGAAGTTCCTTTTGAAATAGAAAACGGCAAAAAGTCTAAAATTATAAGCATTATAGGGCTGGAAGAAAACACTGTATTTTATGGGTTTGAGGATGTTAAGGGAAATCCGGTGAGACTGCCTAGTAGCGGAATACTGTTATCTTCAAATCTCGCATCTTCTCTTGATGCAAGAGTTGGAGATGAAGTTCTTCTTAAAAATTTCATGCCCGGACACGACGACGGCTATGTGACTGTAAAAGGAATAATCAAGCAAAGTCTCGGTATAAACGGATACATGAACATAGACTATATGAATGAGAACTTCCTTGACAAAGGCGTTGCCAACGGTGTTTATATAAATACAGACGATGATGTGGCAAGGTCACTGAATGACATGAAGACCATAACCATAATGTCTCAGGATGATTTAAGAGGGGCGTTTGAGGAATTTACAACTGTAACTGCAGCCTCAATGATATTTATGGTTATATTTTCGGGTCTTTTGGGATTTGTAATTGTGTACAGCATGACGCTCATGAGCATCAATGAAAGAACTATGGAATTTTCATCACTGAGGGTCATGGGATTTTCAAAGTCTGAGATTTTCAATATGTTAGTGAGGGAAAACATGATAATGACAGCCCTTGGAATAGCTGCCGGCATACCTCTTGGCATGTGGCTCGTGGATTATATGGCAACAACGTACACGACGGACATTTATACTATGAATGAGCCAATAACATTAAACAACATTGTTGTTTCAATAATTTTGACAATTATTTTTATAGTGCTGGCACAGCTTATGACATATGCTAAAGTTCACAGGCTGGATTTCATGCTGGCATTGAAAAGCAGAATATCATAAAATTTGGAGGGGAAGATGAAAAATAAGAAAAAACTTATAATATTATCAATTGCAATAATTTCAACAATACTTGCTATTGCCTTGTATTCCATGTTTAATCTTAGTGAAAAAACATTTGACGGTACAACATCAAAGGTAAAAATGGGCACAATACAAAATACAATAGAAGAAACCGGAACTGTTTACTCAAAAAGAGTGAACACATTTTATTCTGACATGAGTCAAAGAGTGGAAACACTGAATGTATCCGTTGGTGACAAAGTAAAAAAAGGTAGTATAATTTTGACATATGAAAATAATTATGACCTGGAAATAGAAAGAGCCAACAAACAAATTGAGGCAATCACAGCTTCCTACAATGAATCTGTCAAAGGAGCTGACTTCCAGGAAATATCCAACATGAAGCTTCAAATAAATACAATTGAAAACAACCTGAGTTTTGCCAAAAGCAGTTTCGAAAAACTTAAAGCGCTTTATGAAAGCGGAGCAGTGAGCCAAGTTGAGTACGAAGAGGCCCAGTATGATGTGACAGCCCTTGAAAATCAGCTCCAGGAAGCAAAAAACAACTACAATCTCCTCATAAAGGGAGTTTCATCCAATATTAAAAAGCAATATGAAGCACAAGTTGAAGAAATAATGATTCAAATAAAAATTCTTGAAAAAAGTATTGAACAATCTTCAATCAAAGCTGAATTCGATGGTGTGATTACGGAACTTAACGTCCATCAGGGAGGAATGACCCAGGCAGGTGTTGTGGTTGTAGAAATCCAAGATGAAAACAACCTTGGAGCATATGTTGAAGTTCTTGCAGAGGATGCTGAAGATACAGTTGTTGGAATGCCGTTTGTTATAAACAGCAAGGGCGGTAATGAAGAACTAAAAGTGAGCAGAATTTACCCTAAGGCTAAGACAAAAGTTTCAGATTTAGGAGTTGAGCAAAAAAGGGTAAGAATTGAAGCAGACTTAGGAGAACTTGAAGAAAATCACGGTTACAAAATAGGTTCTGAAATGGATGTTGTAATTGTTCTTGACGAAAAGGAAAATGTGCTTCTTGTAGACAAAGATGCTGTTTATGATAAATCAGGAAAGCAGTATGTGACAGTGATAGAAAACAATGCAGAAACTGAAAGGGAAGTAACTACCGGAATAAAGGACGATGACAATATAGAAATAACTTCAGGACTTAAAGAAAACGAAGTTGTTCTAATTGAGTATTAAAAAACAGAAATTCGTAATTGGAGGATAAAAATGAATTATGATGTAATAATAGTGGGGGCAGGAGCCAGCGGGGTGTTCACGGCCTATGAACTTACAAAACAAAAATCCGATATTAAAGTCTTAATAATAGAAAAAGGACACAGCCTTGACAGGAGAAAGTGCCCAATTGACAACAAGAAAATAAAGTCGTGCATACACTGCAACATATGCAATGTGGTGAACGGATTCGGCGGAGCCGGAAGTCTTTCAGACGGCAAGTACAACATAACAAACAATTTCGGGGGATACCTGAACAAGTATGTGGGAGACCAGGAAGCTCTGGATTTGATGTACTATGTGGATGAGGTGCTCTGCGGTATGGGAGGTTCAGATGCAAAACTGTACTCAACTGCCAATACAGCTCTTAAGACAAAGGCGCTTCAGCATGATTTGCACCTCTTGGATGCAAAGGTAAGGCATTTTGGAACTGACAGAAATATAAACATTTTGGGCAACATGTATGATTATCTGAAGGAAAGAGTTGAATTTGTTTTTGATTGTGAAGTTCTTGATATTAATGCAGCTAATGATGAATTCCACGTTGAAACAAAAAACAAGACATATTCATGCAGGGATCTTGTTCTTGCAACAGGACGCTCAGGCTCAAAGTGGATTTCAGGCATATGCGACAAAATGGACATTAAGACCAGGAGAAACAGGGTTGACATAGGAGTAAGGGTTGAGCTTCCTTCAGAAGTATTTGAGCATATAACAGAAGAAGTTTATGAAAGCAAAATTGTTTACAGAACAAAAAAATACAATGACCTTGTAAGGACGTTCTGCATGAACCCTCACGGAGTGGTGGTAAATGAAAACACAAACGGAATTGTAACTGTAAACGGCCACAGCTATTCGGACGTGAAACTACACACAGCAAACACAAACTTTGCTCTTCTTGTATCAAACAATTTCACAGAGCCTTTCCATGACAGCAATGAGTATGGCGAATCAATAGCAAGACTCAGCAACATGCTTGGAGGAGGAGTTATTGTTCAGCGTTTCGGAGACCTTGTAAACGGCCGAAGGACTAATGAAAGAAGAATGATGAAGAGCTTTACGAACCCAACACTCAATGCAACTCCGGGAGATTTAAGCCTTGTAATTCCAAAAAGACAGCTGGATGACATAATTGAAATGATTTATGCTTTGGATAAAATTGCTCCGGGAACGTCAAATGAAGACACTCTCCTTTACGGCGTTGAGGTGAAATTCTATAATTCGACAGTTGAAGTCAACAACAATCTTGAAACAAAAATAAAGAATTTGTATATGCTTGGGGACAGTTCAGGAGTAACTCATTCCCTTTCTCAAGCATCAGCAAGCGGCGTTTATGTGGGAAGAATACTCTTCTCAAAGTATAATAAAGCAGAATAATGGTTGAAATAACTCTTCAGTAAGTGAATTTATTTCATGCGCTAAATAATTTTTCATAAAATAAGCCGAATAATAATTCGTCTTATTTTTTTGCATATATTGTTGAAAATTGTTTGATTTCAAATGTATAATAAATATATATTGCAATTATGGCAATAATTACATTATAATAATGTATACGTAATTTTTGGAAAATTATATTAGGAGGATAAATATTTTGGAATGGTATAATAAGAGCAAAAAAGATGTTTTGTCAGAGCTGGGCACTGATGAAAATTTCGGGCTCAACGATCAGGAAGCATTACAAAGAATAGAAAAATATGGAAAAAATGAATTGGAGGCACAGGCTAAGAAAAGCTTTTGGTCTAAGCTTGTTGCTCAGTTTGCTGATTTTCTGATTATAATTTTGATAATTGCTGCAGGAATTTCAGCAGCAGTAGGAGAAAAGGAAGATGCTTTTGTAATACTTGCAATTGTAGTAATAAATGCAATTTTGGGTATCTATCAGGAAGGCAAGGCAGAGAAATCAGTTGAAGCCCTCCAGAAAATGAGTGCTCCTAATGCAAAAGTAATAAGAAACGGAAACCAGATGATTCTTCCGGCAGCAAACATTGTTCCTGGAGACGTGGTTGTATTGGAAGCAGGAGACATAATTCCTGCAGATGTGAGGCTGATTGAAAGTTCAAATTTAAAAATCGAAGAGGCTTCCCTTACAGGAGAATCAGTTCCCGTAGAAAAGGATGCTAAAGCATCAATCACAGGGCCGGCTGGAATAGGCGACAGGCACAACATGGGATTCTCAAGCACTATCGTTACATACGGAAGAGGCAAGGGCATAGTTGTTGGAACAGGCCACCGCACTGAAATAGGAAACATAGCTACAAAGATACAATCCTATGACGAAGAGCAGACTCCTCTTCAGATAAAGCTTAACCAGCTTGGAAAAGTTCTTGGAACCCTGACAATAATAATATGCATTGTAGTATTTGGCGTAGGCATTTTGCAGGGAAGAGAAGTTCTTGAAATGCTTCTTACATCCATAAGTCTGGCAGTTGCAGCAATACCTGAAGGACTTCCTGCAATAGTTACAATAGTATTGTCCATAGGTATGAACCGTATGGCTGGCAGAAATGCCATAGTTAAAAAACTTCTGGCAGTTGAAACTCTTGGCGCAACTTCTGTAATATGTTCAGATAAAACAGGAACGCTCACTCAAAATGAGATGACTGTTGTAAAAGCTTACGTTGATGATAAAATACTTGAAATTGAAGGCGGAGGATACGAGCCGGTTGGAGCTGTGAAGCTTGAGGGCAAACATATAACCGTGGATGCTCTTCCTAACCTTATAAACCTGGCTTCAATAGGAGCCCTGGCAAATGATGCGCATCTTGACAACTCATCAGGAATGTACAAAGTAATTGGAGATCCTACAGAAGGAGCAATAGTAACATTTGCTGGAAAGCTTGGAAAAACAACAGAACAGCTTAATAAATCATATCCGAGAGTAAATGAGCTTCCATTTGACTCTGCTAGAAAAATGATGAGCACATTCCACACAGATTACATTGAAGGAAAGGTTGTTTCATTTACAAAAGGAGCACCGGACATTGTTATAAGCAGATGCTCGAAAATTGCTCTTAACGGTGAAGTAGTGGATTTTACAAATGAACTTAAGGACAGAGTTCTTGATGTGAACAGGACATTTGCACGCTCAGCTCTGAGAGTGTTGTCTGCAGCATACAAGGTATGGGATCAGGTTCCTGAACACTTGTCATTCGACCTGGTTGAAAACGACATGATATTTGTGGGATTGGTCGGAATGATTGACCCTGCAAGACCTGAAGTAAAAG
This sequence comes from Sedimentibacter sp. B4, assembly GCF_000309315.1. Taxonomy (NCBI): domain Bacteria; kingdom Bacillati; phylum Bacillota; class Tissierellia; genus Sedimentibacter; species Sedimentibacter sp. B4. Next base: position 1,100 of record NZ_CANG01000932.1, on the reverse strand, counting down.
ATGCCATAAAAGAATGTAAAGATGCCGGAATTGAAGCAGTAATGATTACCGGAGACTACAAGGAAACGGCATATGCAATTGCCAAGGACCTTGGAATGGTTGAATCTGAAGAACAGGCAATGATGGGGGCAGAACTTGATGCATTCAGCGATGAAGAATTAAGAGAAGTTGTAAAGAAAACAAAAGTATATGCCAGAGTTTCTCCAGACCACAAGGTAAGAATTGTAACTGCTCTTAAGGAAAACGGACATATCACTTCAATGACCGGTGACGGCGTAAACGACGCACTTGCACTTAAAAAGGCAGACATAGGAGTTGCAATGGGAATCACCGGAACAGACGTTGCCAAAAACACAGCAGAAGTAATTCTTACAGATGACAACTTTGCTACCATAGTTAACGCAGTTGAAGAAGGAAGAATAATTTTCAGCAACATCAAAAAATTTGTGTTCTTCCTGTTAAGCTGTAACATAGGCGAAATACTCCTGGTATTTGTGAGCATTTTGCTTGGATGGGAAGTTCCTCTTGTTCCAATACAACTTTTGTGGCTGAACCTTGTTACAGACAGTTTCCCTGCTATGGCACTTGGAGTTGAAAATGCAGAACCGGGAATTATGAACCACCCTCCTCGTGACACGAAAGAGCCAATACTTGACAAAGGAATGCTTGGAGGAATTGTGTTCCAGGCAGTTGCCATATCAGCAGCATCTCTTTTATCCTATTACTGGGCAATGAAAGCATATCCGGGAGCTGAAAATTTAGTTCATGAAAGAAGCATAGTGTTTGCAACATTGATTACGGCGGAACTTTTAAGAGCATTTTCATCAAGATCTCAGGAATTCACATTGTTTAAAATAGGTGTATTTACCAACATGAGAATGGTTCAGGCTGTATTTGCATCTTTTGCTCTTACGGTTGCAGTATTGTATGTTCCTATATTAAGCGATATATTCAACGTTGTACCATTGTCCATGCTTGACTGGGAAATAGTAATGATGTTTGCTTTCATCCCTCTGGTAGCAGGAGAAGTGTACAAGAAATTATTTAAGAACAAATAAATAAATTGAAATAAATTTTATTAAGAAGCTGCAAAGGAGCTC